>JAGLNZ010000369.1 GCA_023139225.1 Desulfobacula sp.
TGCAAGTCTGAGAGGGATTTGATTTCTTTTTTAAACCAACCAGCAGTTTGGACACCTGAGCCGCCTGCATTGAAACATTTGAGGCCACGGGGCAGGGTGAAGTCATCCCATAGTTTCTGGCCGCCGCCAAAGCGGAGCCAGGCGTTAAATTCAGCATAATCCAGACCAAACGGTACTACTGAGAAAAAGCTATGCGCTTTGTCACGCCCGGCGAACCAGGAGCCAGAGCCGTGATAGATCTCTGCTACACCCATCTCGACGGCTTCCTGTGTACCAAAAGGGGGGACCAGCTCCCCGCCGCTGAATACTTTTATTTTCAGTCGTCCACCAGACATTTCAGTGACACGTTTGGCAAATCGATCGGCCGAAACACCAGGTCCTGGTAAACCTTTTGGTAAGGAGGTTACTAATTTCCAGCTTTTTGAAGCGGCACTGACGGTTGCGGGTAGCATTAGAGAGGCTGCACCTGCAGCGGCTACGGTACCTTTGATAAAATCACGTCTTTTCATAATTTCTCCTTTAAAAATTGGATTAATATGTCTGGCTTAATAATTACATTATTTATAAATTATTCCCGGCAGCCAGGTTGCGATCGCTGGGAAAAGGACTACCATACCAAGTGCAAACAATTGGATGAGAACAAAAGGAACAATCGACTTATAAATATCCATGGTTGTCAGGCTTGAAGGTGCCACCGAACGCAGATAAAATAAGGAATATCCAAAGGGCGGGGTCATAAAGGACATTTGCAGATTCATGGTGATCAGGATTGCAAACCAGACAGGGTTGATGCCGGCCGCCATGAGCGGTGGTCCGGCAATGGGGATAACGATAAAGATAATTTCTATATATTCCAGAATGAAACCGAGGAAAAAAACAACGACCATTACGGCGAACAAGGCAGTTGGGGGCCCACCGGGTAAGGACGTCAAAATTTCGGCAATAATTTCATCTCCACCCAGACCACGAAACACCAGGGACAGCATAAAGGCACCGATAATGATCATAAAGATAGATGCCACCATTGTTGCAGTTGTTTTGGCTACATTGAATAAATCTCCGTAGACAAGTTCCTGGTATACTGCAACTAAAAACCCCCAGACCAAGACCAAAAAGGCAATGCTTCCGATTATCAGCCTGGGCGTTATATCACCACTGATTGGCATTGGACCCATAAAACGAAGGATGAGCAGCACTGCCGCTGAAATCCCTACGGCCATATAGGATCCACGGACCCATATAGAGATGTCCTGTCGATTCAAACTGACCAATACCAAGGCTCCTCCAGAACCGATTGCAGCTGATTCTGTGGGTGTTGCCACGCCTCCTAATATAGAGCCCAACACCAATATGATCAGCAGTAAGGGGGCAAGCAGCGCTTGTACAACACCTTTAAAAGTAAGCTTGTCCCCCAATCCTTCAATCTGCGACACCTTGATGGGAGGGCAACTTTCCGGACGAACCAGAGAGACGATAAATATATAGAGCAGGTAGAGCCCGACAAGCAGCATTCCCGGCAACATCGCACCCGCAAAAAGATCGCCGACAGATACAGGATCTGCTGCCCATTCTCCTGCAGCACGGCGACCGCTTTGATACGCTGCCGAAACCTGGTCCGTCAATAAAATCAACAGGACCGACGGTGGAATGATCTGGCCAAGCGAACCTGAGGCGCAAATCACACCGGCTGACAAACGGTTTGAGTAATTGCCCTTCATCATGGCGGGCAAGGCGATCAAGCCCATCATAAAAACCGTTGCGGCTATCACGCCGGTGGAGGCCGCCAGAAGTGCACCGACAAGGATTACAGCGTAAGCCATGCCGCCACGTTTATCACCGAACAAAGCCCCGGCAGTAAGCATCATTTTTTTCGCAATATTCGACCGTTCCAATAATCCACCCATGAGGACAAAAAGCGGTACGGAAATAATAACGGGATTTGTCAAAATTCCAAAAACCCGAGAGGGGAATGCTGCGAGAAAGCTCATATCGAAAACATTAAAGATCGCTCCGATCGAAGCAATCAAAAAAGGGACCCCAATCAGTACAAAAGAAACCGGAAGACCTGATAGAATACCGGATAAAAGGCAAATGGTAAGAAGAATTAGCAAAATCGCATAAACACTCATTATAATTCTTCCTCTGGTTTACCCTCGTAAACCCAGGGCTGCTTTTTCATTGCAAGAACCAGGGAAACCAATGCAATGCCGGCAAATATCAGGAAAAGTAGCGTTTTAAGAAGAAAGTAACCCGGCAGACCGTCAAGCGTCGGAGATGTTTCGAGCAGGCGCCAGGAGTTGACCATGGGACGCCAGGAAACATATGCTGCATATCCGGTTGCGGGAAAAAGCAGGAAGACAAGTCCAAATCGGTCTAAAATCGCCTTCTTTCCAGGAAGGTAGCCCTGGTAAAGAATATCAACCCGCACATTATGATTTTCAAGAACCACCAGGGGCAGCGGTAAAAGCGATTGAATAAAAAACAGATAAACCAGAAGATCGAGACCCCAGGGTATTCCAAAGGAAAATATATAACGAAGAATCACTATGATTAACTGAATGATTACAAGTGCAATAATCGCTGCACCAGCAACAGATGCAGCACCGTTGCTTATCCTGCTTAACGCACCATTTTGCTCTGTCATAAAGGCCTCTTGATCTATATTATATTAATTGTTGTATATTATATGTGTCTTGACCGTATCCGGAACTTCATGATGATCGAATCCCCTTTTCATATCTCAAATTCGGCGTAGTATGGTTTAATATAATTTTTCCCTGTGACAAAAAATTAATCAAAAATATTTTCCAGCTCAATGTTATGACGTCTGGCAGCATTCAAAATATGATTGAACACACACTCCTTAGCCGACACGTTATCTTCAGCCTCGATGGCATTAAAAATGGCTACATGTTCTTCATGAACGGTTTTAAGAGCACCCTGTTTAATGAGCTTTTTGAAATCCAGCAGCAGCATGTTGGAAATTTTGTCATTCAGAAAAAGCATAAAATCTCTTAAAAACTTATTGCCGCTGCCCTCGGCAATCAATTGATGAAACTCAACATTCAACTCCATTTCATGTAAATTCGGTTGATTGACCTCTTCCACGTATTGCAAATAAGTCCCGTTCATTTTCTCTACACAAATTTTTAATTTTTCCAGCCACTCTTTATTCGTGTTTTTAATCATCATTGAAACGGCTGCACATTCGATTATGACACGAAATTGATAAATCTGGGCAAACTCAGAGGTGTCCATTGATGAGAATTTTTCAATACGAAAAGCCTTCCTGTGCGCGGGATGAGTCACAACAGCCCTGCGCCCACGTTTTACTTCAAGAAAGCCGTCATATTCCAATCTACCGGTTGCTTCCCGGACAATGGTTCGGCTAACATCATAACGGGAACATAAGTCAACTTCTGAAGGCAGTTGTTCTCCAACGCCAATGGAACCCTCCATAATTTCATTCATTAATAGTTTGGCGATTTGTTCTGATAACTTCGGGGCTCGAACTAACTTAGCATGCGTATTTTTTGTCATTGTATTCTCCTTAAGTTGTCATACAGGTATATATCGTATAACATTGCTTCTGTCAACAGGGATTTATAAAATTTTTTAATGCATTGCAGACAATCAGTTAATTAGGATAAAGTTTTAGATGAAAATGTAGTCAAGAGGCAGGCTCTGACGTTTGAAGCCTTGGGTGAGGTTTTTTTTGGATTTTGAATTCATAGTTTTTTCCTCCATAATTTACATTGTGTATGAACTGAGTGTCCACAATCCCGCGGGAGGATCACTTTGCACCTTTGCCAGAAAAATGGAAATAAAGTTAGACCACAGTTTAATAAAATAATCGAAAGAATTGTTATTATCCGGGTAGTTAAAAAGCGACCACTCTGTCTATAACAGCTTTGGATAAGGCCCTATTTGTCATTGTTCACGGGCATTTTAAAGGCTCAGCCCAGACAAAATTTAGCTACCCCCACATATTGTATATGAAGTTTTTTTATGTAAAAATTTTTGATTCAAATATATGGGCCTGAGGCAACAAAATCTGCATTTTTTCATATTCCAGTAACCAATATAATGAGTTGATTTTAGTGGATTTCCCTGCCGGCCCACCTAAAGTTTTAAAATTTACTTGCGATCACCATTTGCAGCATAGAGGGAAAGCCTTGCAAATTGGAGAAAGGCTTTTTTTAACATGGTTTTACAAAGCCGCATCTAACAAGAAGAATACACCAGTTGAACTGGTATGGTTCACGTTAATGGGAAAAAGTTTTATCTATTTTAATTAAATAATGCTGATTAATATAAATATTCTCTTGCATATTGTTCGCAGAATAGATATGTTTTTTCCATGACTTATATTTCCAGAAATATTGAGCCTGAGCTGTATGGGTTTATCAAATCTTTAGATGAACACAAGGACGTGCTCCTGGTAGAAGGAGCTCGTCAGGTTGGGAAGAGTACTGTGGTTGAGCATGTAATCAGCCAATTCCAGGTGGGAAAAACCATCATTAACCTGGAAAAGGATCGTCTTTTCAGGTTGAAAATTGATGAGTGCAAGCAGTTTTCAGAGTTCGAGGACTTATTGAGAATATCTTTTGGTTTTGATCCGACGAAAGGAAGTATTCTCTTTATTGATGAATCCCAGGAAAGTATGATGCTTGGCCGGTTTGTTCGCTTTATGAAGGAGTCCTGGCCGCGCACAACCACAATTCTGTCAGGATCAACCCTGGCAAGGCTGTTTCGCAAAGATGTTCGTTACCCGGTTGGACGGGTGAAAAGACTCACAGTGTCCCCATTTTCTTTTTATGAGTTTTTACGGGCCGGGAAAAATGATTTTCTGCTTGAAAAACTTAAGACTCCCTCTCAAATATCAACAATAGTCCATAAAGAGCTTATGTTAAACCTGGATAAATATTTAGAGGTTGGCGGCTTGCCGGCAGTTGTTCTTGAATATTTTTCGGATCGGGATTTCAGGCAACTTCGCAGTGCGGTTATTGCAGACTATGAACAGGATTTTATCCGTTTGTTTGGAGAGGATGATCTAAGTATTGTCAAGGCTTGCTTTAAAAGTGTGGCAAATTATGTAGGTTCTCCTTCGAAAAACAGCAGCGTTATACCCTCGCCCACAACACCCGTACACCATAAAATCAATCAAGTTTTTACCCGGCTTGAACAGTGGAAATTGATATTTCGTTCAGAACAACATGGGGTATCACCGGAACACAGTCACCGTTATCTGCCCAAGCGCTACCTGTTTGACACAGGAATATTAAGGCATTATCGGGAGGCAGCAGTCCCGCCAATTGCCCTCATTGATTCAACAGGTCCTGACTTAAGAAAACTCCTGGGTGGTATTATCGAAAATCAGGTGGCAATAGAGCTTGCCCGGAACACTTCTGACTTGAACGGCTGGAAAAAATCCCCTTCCGGAATGGAAATTGATTTTATTCTGCGGCATAAAGATGTCATTGTACCCATTGAGTGTAAGGCTGCAACCCGGATAAAAAAAACACACCTGAAAGGCATTCTTTCCTATCTTAAGACATATGATCAGAAAAAAGGGGTGGTGGTCAGCCTTTCACCTTATGAGCATATTGACTATGATGGGGGATTTACTGTTGTCAATATTCCATTATATATGGCTGAAAGTATATGGGACCTGATATAATAGGGGAGGGTACATTGGTGAGGATTAAATTATGAATTTTACTTCTGATCATCTAAGAAGGCAAGTCTTGCAAATTCAATGAATTTGTTACAGATCGGAGACAAGGTTCTTTTTTTTGACAGGGTCAGATAAAAAAAACGGCTGAGATCAAGACCTTTTACGGACAAGGCTTTTAAGCGGCCTTTATCGATATCATCCTGGACTGCAATGGTCGAAAGGATGGATATACCGACATGATTTAAGATGCCTTGAATAACAGAGACTGTGTTTCCCATAGTGATACTGGTATTCATTTTTTTTGAGTTAAATCCGGCGTTGTCCATACTTTTAAGTATGGATTGCCATGTTCCCGATCCTTTTTCCCTTGCAATGAATTTTTCTTCAAAGAGTTTTGAGCAGTCGACAGATGTTTTTTTTGCCCATTTGTGGTTTAAAGGAATAATCAGTTTCATTTCATCTGCAACCAGTTTTTCCTGTTTGATCTGCGGGTCATCAATTTTTGCACCGACAATGCCGAGTTCTATTTTTCCCTTTTTGATTTCCCGGACAATCTGCATGGTGTCACCTGCTGCTAATTCAATGCGAATATCCGGGAATTGTTTTGAAAAAGGCCCAATGAGTCTGGGGATGATATATCCAGATGGAATGGTGCTGCCGCCGATAAAAAGATTTCCTTTGGTTTTTCCCAAGAAATCGTGAAGGGCGGATTCTGCCTGGTCTCTAAGGGTTAAGAGCTTTTTTGAATACTGATAAAGGATGACACCTGCTTTTGTGGGTTCTGTTATTTTTCCAAGCCGGTCTAAAAGGCGGCATTGGAAATAGTCTTCAAGCTCTTTGATATGGCTGCTCACCGTGGGCTGAGAAAGATTAATGACTTCTGATGCCTTTGAAAAACTTTTATTTTCAACAACAGATACAAATATGTGAAGCTGCCACAGATCCATTTTAAGTCCTCTATTTTTTATCTTTTTTCTTGGTGTATTTTTCCAATAGTTTTAATTTGACCGCTTCCGGGACCATACCGGTGATATCTCCACCAAATTGCGCTGCTTCCTTGATGATGGAAGAACTGGTGAAAATCCATCTGAACCCCGTCATTAAAAATACAGATTGCACTTCTTTGTTGAGTTTTCTGTTCATTAATGCCATCTGGAACTCGCTTTCAAAATCTGAAGTTGCTCTCATCCCCCGGATAATGGCTACGGCATTTTTCATTTTTGCATAATCCACAAGAAGTCCGCCAAAAGCATCTATTAAAATGGTTTTTCTGCCGTTAAAGCTTTGTTTGATCATCTGTACCCTTTCTTCCATGGTAAACAATGCTTTTTTGGAAGGATTGCACAATACGGCTACAATAACCTCATCAAAAATATCCAGGGCACGTTCAATAATGTCAATATGTCCGTTTGTTAAGGGAT
>JAGLNZ010000037.1 GCA_023139225.1 Desulfobacula sp.
GCTTTTTTATCAAAAAAACAATTTATTGATATAACCCGAAACCGGTTAAAACCTCTGCTATTCAATAAAAAGCTAAATGAACTTCGGGCATTGATCCCCGAGGCATCAGATTATGAAATCGGTTCCATTGCAATTGCACCTATTACTCTGGATGGCGAAATTGTTGGAAGTTTTAATCAGGCCGATGAAAACATCTACCGGTTTGAACCTGGTATTGATACTTCCCTATTGGAACAACTGGCGCTTAAAGTATCCTTATGTCTTTCCAATGTGACAGCACATGAGCAATTAAAGTTCCTTGCCTTCCATGATCCATTAACAGGCCTTTTAAACCGGGGGGTCATGGAAAGGGTTCTTGAAAGAGAATTTCAACGGTCCAAACGCTATCACATTGATCTGACAGTACTTTTCCTTGATCTGGATGACTTTAAATCCATCAATGATACCTTTGGCCATGATAACGGAGATGTGGCCTTATGCCATACTGCAAATTGCCTTAACACCCTTAAAAGGGATTCCGATATTGTGGCTCGATTTGCAGGCGATGAATTTGTCGTTATCCTGCCTTCGACAAATAAAAGCCAGGCTGAAAACTATATCAACAGGGTAAAGCAAAAACTTGCAAGCGACCCCTTGTCTGCCAACAACACCTTTTTTCATGTCAAATTAAGCCATGGCCTTTCTTCTGTGTTTGAAAAAGGAATGGATTCATCGACAATTCTTTTAAAAGCTGCGGATAAAAGGCTTTACCAGGCCAAGAAGAATAAATAATTTGATTAATTTTTCAATGATCTCAAATCTGAAATAAAACTGTCCACCGCCTCTTCTTTGGTTGCCCATGAGGTCACAAGCCTGATGGCGGCTTTGTTGTCATCAATATTCTCCCAAACATAAAATCCATATTTTTTGCTCAATCTTTTTATAATATCCTGGTTGAAAATTGGAAAAATTTGATTTGTAGCTGACTTGCTTAAAAATTGAAATCCTATTTTTTCAATACCCCTGGATAATTTTAAAGCCATTGCATTAGCATGTTTTGCCAGTTCAAAAAACAGGTCGTCTTTAAACAATTCAACAAACTGGACTCCAAATATTCTTGATTTTGCAAGTAATGCCCCGTTTTGTTTTAAAAAAAACCTGAATCCGTCTTTTAAACTATTATTGTTGATAATAACAGCCTCTCCCAGCATTGCACCATTTTTAGTGCCGCCAATATAAAACAAATCAACGAACCGGGATAATTCGGCTAAAGTCAAATCGTTTTCTTCAGAGCATAAAGCGCAACCAATACGAGCACCATCCAGATATAATAATAATTCTTTTGATTTACAAAACTGACAAAGGGCTTCCAGTTCTTTTTTCTTATATATTGTTCCGGTTTCAGTGGCATTTGAAATAAAGACGAGCCTGGGTTTTACCATATGTTCATCTATGTGTTTATCCAGCACGGATTGAATACCCTCGCACGACAATTTCCCGTTTATGCTCTCAACCACATTGATCTTATGTCCGGTATTTTCGACAGCACCTGCCTCATGAACATTAATATGGCCTGTACTGGCTGATATGACGGATTCATACGGTTTTAAAACAGAAGCAATAACAATGGCATTTGCCTGGGTGCCACCTGAAACAAAATGAATGTCTGCAAAGGGGTTCCCAATTTTGTGGCGTAATATATGGATGGCTTTATGACAATATTTATCATCACCATAACCCTCCTGCTGTCCTGGGTTAGTCAGTTTTAATGCATCCAGGATATTTGGATGTACACCTTCTGTATAATCATTTTTAAAATTATAAACCATTGTACAGCCCTTATTTTCAATAACCGCATTTAGATAATTACAAACACTTTTTAACCTGAAAAATAAATGCAAAAATCCCTGGCAAATTCTATCTGCCAGGGATTTTTTAAATCTAAAATAATGGATATCAATCGAAAATTAATTCGATCTGTACCATTGGGGCAACATCCCCTTTTCTGGGACCTAATTTTATAATTCTTGTATAACCGCCCTGGCGTGAATTAAACTTCTCTGATACTTCATTAAATAGTATATGAACGATATTTTTTTCCCGAATCACTGCAAGAGCCTGTCTTCTGGCGTGCAAATCCCCTCTTTTTGCAAGGGTTACCATTTTGTCCGCAATCTTTCTTAAGCCTTTTGCTTTTGCTTCGGTAGTTTTAATTTTATCATGTTTAAACAGAGAAGTTACCATGTTTCTGAACATTGCCTTTCTATGGCTTGAAGTTCTATTTAATTTTAATACTGATTTTCTATGTTTCATGGAATATTATTCTCCTTCCTGATTGTTCTCTTCTTCTGGTGGTTCAAAACCTTCAAGATCCATACCAAGTGAAAGTTCCATGGTAGCAAGGACTTCCTTAATTTCATTTAAGGATTTTCGACCAAAATTTTTGGTTTTTAGCATTTCACTGTCTGTTTTTTGAACCAATTGGTAAATTGTATGAATTCTGGCGTTTTTCAAACAATTGGAACTTCTTACAGATAATTCAAGCTCATCCACAGATCGGTAAATATTCTCATTAAAGCCGGTATCCCCGTCATCTGCGTTTTCATCAGTATAATCGGGTTCCAAATCCTCATCAAAATTGATAAATGGATTCATTTGCTCTTTAAGAATTTTTGCAGCGTATGCAACTGAATCATCCGGGGTGACGGAACCATCCGTCCATACTTCAAGGGTCAGCTTGTCATAATCGGTTTTATGTCCGATTCTGGATGTTCCTACAACATATTTCACAAGTTTGATGGGAGAAAACACACTGTCAATTGGAATGGTTCCAATGGAAGCATCCTCATCCTTGTTTGCAGAAGCAAGAGCATAGCCTTTCCCGGTTTTAACAACCATGGTCATGCTTAATACACCTTTTTTGGAAATAGCGGCAATATGCTGTTCAGGATTAAGGATTTCAACTTTACCGTCAGGGCTTACAATATCTGCACCCGTGGCTTCGCCTTCACCCTTGACACTCAACGTTAATGTCTTGTCTTCAATGTCATCAACCTTGAGTTTCAGCTCTTTTAAGTTTAGAATAATTTCGGAAACATCTTCTCTAACATCAGATATCACGCTATATTCATGAAGAGCATCATCAAATTTAACAGATACAACGGCTGCGCCATAAATAGATGAAAGAATGATACGCCGTAATGAGTTCCCGATAGTGATACCATATC
>JAGLNZ010000370.1 GCA_023139225.1 Desulfobacula sp.
TTTTCTATCCCGTAATGCCGGTACGTGAATGGGGATCACATTAAGCCTGAAATAAAGGTCTTTTCTGAAATTACCGGCCTCAATCTCATTTTCAAGATTTTTATTTGATGAGGCAATAACACGGACATCCATGTGAAGGGTTCTTCCTCCGCCGATTCTTTGAAATGTTTTTGATTCAAGAGCTCTTAAGATTTTTGCCTGGGTATTGATATTCATATCCCCGATTTCATCAAGAAAGAGGGTTCCTCCCGAGGCCAGTTCAAATTTGCCTTTGTTTTTTGATGTAGCCTCTTCAAAAGCACCTTTTTCATGACCAAAGAGTTCACTGTCAAGATTCTCTTCGGGGATGGCTGCACAATTGATGATGATAAAGGGCTGCTCAGGCCTTAAACTGAACTGATGAATAGTTCTGGCAACCATTTCTTTTCCGGTACCATTTTCGCCAGTGATCAGGATAGAGGCATCTGAAGGTGCCGAACTCATGATTTCTTTGTATAACTTTTGAACGGCAGGGCTGGTTCCGGTAATAGAGTTTTTTTCAATACTCTTTTTCCGCAAGTACATATTTTCTTCTTCAAGTTTTCTAAAGTTCAGGGCATTGTTGATGGTGACCATGACCTTGTCAATGGATAAAGGTTTTTCAAGGAAGTCATAAGCTCCTGATTTTGTTGCATCAACCGCAGATTCAATGGTTCCGTGGCCTGTAATCATCACCACCGGAAGATTGGGGGATGCTTTTTTGATTTCTTTTAAGGTTTCAATTCCATCCATTCCCGGCATCCAGATATCTAAAAGAACAATATCAGGGGATTCTGCTTCAATTTTTTTTAATGCTTCATACCCGTTAAAGGCATGCATGACTTCAAATCCGTCGTCTGACAAAATCCCTTCAAGGGATTCTATAATGGTTGTTTCATCATCTACAATTAAAACTGCAGGATACATTCTTCTTTCTCCTGTTATCATTATTCATTATCAAGCCGGCAGCTCAATAATGAATTTTGCACCTTTGGGTTTATTATCCTGAACTCTTATTACACCATTATGATCGGAAATGATAGAGTTGACAATGGCAAGGCCAAGCCCCATACCTGATTTTTTGGTGGAAAAATAAGGTTCGAACAACCTGGTTTTTTCCTTATCTGATATTCCTTTGCCATTATCAGCAATTTCAATCCTCACAATTTTTAATATTTCATCATAGGCGACATCAATCAGAATCATCCCATGCTTATTTACGGCGTATACAGCATTGTCAATCAGATTGATAAATGCCTGTTTCATATGCTGATGATCCAGTTTTAACACAGGAATATTTTGGGCAAACCTGGATCTGATATCTACATTTTCAAGGCCTTCCCTGTAGAGTGCAATAGTTTCAAGAATGACATTTTCAATTCTGCATTGAGCAACATTTGCATCCGGGAATTTTGCGAATGCTGAAAACTGGTTGACCAGATTTTTGATCAGGTCCACATGTTCCACAATCGTGTCAGCGCAACTGGTAAAGACTTCGTCATTAATCTGGTTGCCGTATTTGCGTTTAAGGCGTTGAGCTGATAATTTTATTGGCGTTAACGGATTTTTTACCTCATGGGCAATTCTTCTTGCAACCTCTCTCCAGGCAGCGACTCGCTGGGCTTTTTCCAGCTCGGTGACATCATCAAAGACCAGGACAGCGCCAACATTTCTATCCAGGTCATCTTTTAATGTATTAAAATTAAAGGAAAAGTGTTTGGGGGTTCCTGAAATAGTTACGGAGAGTGGAATTTCAAG
>JAGLNZ010000371.1 GCA_023139225.1 Desulfobacula sp.
GTTAATATCCAGCATGGATTCGGCAGCCTTGTTAATGGTTGTAATGGTTCCCTTATTATCAATGGCAATCACACCCGCAGAAATGTTTTTTAACACGGTTTCAATGTATTGACGACTTTTTTCTAGTTCGGCATTCTGTTGTTTGAGCATCTGCTCGGAATGCGCAATTTGCTGTCTTCCTGCGGCAAGTTGCTTGGTCATGGAATTAAAGGATTTGATAAGGGTTCCGATTTCATCGTCGGTTTCAAAATCAATCTGGTAATTTAAGTCTCCATCAGTGACCCGTTGCGTTCCTTCTGCAAATTTCATTATGGGGATTGTGATGGACTTTGCCAGTTGAAACCCGAACCAGACAGCACAGAAAACAACAAGGAGCGCAACAATTGAAAGCGCAATATAATAGGATACCTGTGCTGGTTTTTTTGCCATTTTGAGCTGATGGTACTCTTCGACTCCTTTTAAAATGGCCTGCAGACTCTGTGACAACTCCGGTGATACCAGGGTGGTGATAACAACGAATGCCTTGGCTTTTTTAGGGTCGGAGCCAAAGGGAATGGCTGCAATAGTTCTTAAAAATTCTCCTTGTTTGATATTCTGTGAAATCGTTTTGCTGGGTTGCCCTTCAGGGATATCGGTTAAATCATTGCTGGTTAGAAGGCCGAAATGAAGATTTTCCAGTTCATTTGCCAGGGACAGGCTGACACGCTTGGCATCAGGCGTATAAACCTCAACGGCATGCCGGTTAAATGCTCTTTGTATGACCTGGGAATACCGGGTCAGTTTTTTCTCATTTTCCTTGTTTAAAAGTTTTCGGGAGTCTATTTGAAAGGCTGCCCTTTTGGCAAAGAATTCATTTTTTTCTTCAATATATTCATAAAGCTTTTGACCAACAGCCAGGGAACTGTCAAGGGTCTGTTCAACCGGAGCGTTAAACCAGAAGGCAATACTGGTGGAAATAAAATGAATGGAAAAAAAGAAGAGGACCGTTGTCGGTAAAAGCGCAAGTATAATAAATGCAGCGACCAGCCGCGTTTTGAGTTTGGAGCCTAAAATGTTATTCTTTTTTTCATAGTACAGCTTGGCAAGATTTCTAAAGACCAATAAAAGCAAAGCAAGCAACAATAATAAATTAGTGTTTATCAGTATAAACATCAATACCGTGCTGGATAAGGGCAGATCACTGCCGAAATTGGTTATTCTGGTTTCAATAAATGTCAGGACACCGACCGTAATCAGGATAATAAGGATTAAAACACCTTCTTTCTTCTTTCTGGAATGTCCGTCTTTTGAGTGTTTTGATTCAGCCATATATTTAATGTCGGGCAAGATTAAAACATTATGAACACTAATAGGTGAAATTGATTAAATACCAATTTGTTTCAAAATCCCAAAAAGAGACAAAAAAGAAAACATGATGAAGCGACAGGGGTAAGGTGACTTTATCAAGCTTGGCCTTGATTCTGAGTTGGTATTTATTCCCTTTGACAAGTTTATTCAAGGCAATTATTTTTAGATTGTCCATTTCCGTCATCAAGGACTTTGCATCTTCAAATGACTGTGTGATAATTGCCTTTTCATTTTTCCAGGGCCTTAAAACAGAGAACTCTTTTTTTAAGGAATTATACTTTAGTGTGGATTTGATCTGGATATCGGATATTTTTTTATCAAACCATGAGCCGTCTGTTTTGTATAGAGTAATATAAAACGAAAAAGTAGTTGGGATACCATTGAGTACGGCCTGGTTGATTTTTTTGGTAAATGCCTTTTTTACATCAAAATATGTTAATAGGTCATCCCTTGTGTTCGCAAGTTTTATATTTTTTATAATGGCAGCCTGTTCTGCAGATACGAGGGAAGGCAATAAAAAAAAGAGCACAGCACCCACTGATATAAAGAGTATAAAAGTCGTTCTATGGAAGGAAGATCGTATCATTGTATAAAAACAGCATTTAAATTTTAGCCGGTCCTGTTTCCCAGGCATCTTTATTTTCTAAAAATTTTTCAATGAATAAATGATTCAGGGTATGCCCTGATTTGTGGGTAACGATATGTCCCTGGATCTGCATGCCAAGCAGGGAAAAATCTCCAAGACTGTCTAAAAGTTTATGCCTGACAAATTCATCGGGGTACCTTAGCCCTTCTTCATTTAAAATTCTATCTTTATCAATAATGATGGCATTGTCAAGGCTTCCCCCCTTACCTAAGCTGAATTTTTTTAAAAGTTCCAAATCCTGAATAAATCCAAATGTTCTTGCCCGGCTGATTTCTTTTTCAAAATTGTTTTTTGCCCGGTCAAATGTAATTTCCTGTTTGCCGATCAAAGGGTGGGAAAAATCAATCCTGCAGGTTATTTTAAAACAGGGCTCAGGGTAGATAATAACTGATTTGTCATTATCAATTACTTTAATCGGTTTTTTAACAATTAAAAAATGTTTTGGTGCAGCTTGTTCCACAATGCCTGCATTCTCGATGAGTTGTGTAAAAACTTTGGCACTTCCATCCATAATGGGGATTTCATAATCATCAACCTCCACCAGGGCATTATCAATTCCTAATCCGGCAAAACTTGCCATCAGATGTTCAATGGTTGAAACAATGGCACCGTTGGTTCCCAGTACCGTTGCAAGGCTGGTATCTACGACCAGCTTGAAAAGCGCCTGAATATCCTGTGTGCCGGGCAGATCAACTCGTCTAAATTTTATGCCATGATTCTCCGGCGCAGGCTTTATGGTAAGATGCATCTGTTTTCCGGAATGAACCCCTGTCCCTGAAACAGAAATAGCCTGTGAGAGAGTTTTTTGCAAAAAATATTTATTCATATACTATTTTAGTTCATTATTATTGTCAGCTTGAAAATTTAGTTTGCTATATATATCTGATTTTAATACACAAAGCAAAGTAAATGAAAAATTTCTTTGGTTCATTCCTTTTTTTTGACAGAGAAAAGTAAAATCAAATAATGTAAAGAACTGTAATGACCTAATATTAAACTATTTGAAAAGGAGATAAATTGCTTGCAAAAGTAGACTCTTGTTCAGTATCAGGGATTGATGGATTTATTGTTGAGGTTGAAGTTGATATTTCCTATGGTCTCCCGGTCTTTAATATTGTCGGGTTGCCGGAAGTCTCGGTCAGGGAGAGCAAGGACCGGGTTAAAACCGCCATAAAAAATTCAGGTTATACATTTCCCATGGAAAGGATTGTGGTCAATTTAGCTCCTGCCGATATCAAAAAGGAAGGGACAGGGTTTGATCTGCCTGTCGCTGTTGGTATCCTGGTGGCTTCCGAGGTGATTTTGCCTGATAAGGTAAGCAATTATCTTGTATCGGGCGAACTTTCCCTTGACGGGAAAATAAAACCGGTTAAAGCGGTCCTCCCCTATGCGTTGACAGCCAAGGAAAGGGGATATAAGGGGATTATTATACCCTTTGAAAATGCAGATGAAGCTGCCATGGTGGAAGGTATTGATGTGCTGCCCGTAAAAAGCCTGTCGCAAATTGTTGATTTTTTCTCAGGATTTGTTGAGATTGAAACATATCATATAGATTCGAAATGGGGGGCAGCTTCCACTGATAAGACATATGGAATGGATTTTTCCGAGGTGAGAGGTCAGCTTCATGCCAAGAGAGCGTTGGAAATCGCTGCAGCAGGATTTCACAATATTATTATGACAGGACCGCCGGGATCAGGGAAAAGCATGCTGGCAAAGAGGCTTGTGACTATTCTGCCCGGGCTGACCTTTAAAGAAGCCATTGAGGTCACAAAGATTCATTCTATTTTGGGAATCATGGAAGAGAAGAACCCGTATACTTCAGTAAGACCGTTTCGATCTCCCCATCATACGATTTCAGATGCAGGTCTTGTGGGGGGCGGATCAAAGCCTGCCCCCGGAGAGATCAGCCTGGCTCATAATGGCGTGCTTTTTTTAGATGAATTGCCTGAGTTTAAAAAGAATGTGCTGGAGGTTTTAAGGCAACCCATTGAAGATGGAAAGGTTTGTATTGCAAGGGCCGGCATGAAAGCCACTTATCCGTCGCAATTCATGCTGGTGGCAGCTATGAATCCCTGTCCCTGCGGATATTTGTCCGACCCAAAAGGCAAATGTACCTGTACACAACCTCAGATTCAAAAATACAGATCAAAAATTTCAGGGCCGCTTCTGGACAGAATTGATATTCAGATTGAAGTGCCAAGGGTTAAGTATAAGGATCTTGCCGCCAAAACCAAAGGCGAAACTTCTTTCCAGATAAAGCAAAGGGTAAACAAAGCCCGAAAGAGTCAGGAAACAA
>JAGLNZ010000372.1 GCA_023139225.1 Desulfobacula sp.
CTGTCCCTGTCATGCATGTAGGTGGTATGGTCATCCAGAACCGCAAGAAACTGCTGCAAAAATCCCATCATGCTCCGCATGAGAAGGGAGAAAAAAGGATTCCCGCTGAGTTCACAGACTTGATTGTGAAATTCAACATCAAAGTTGATCCGTTCTTTGACGCTTTGGGCGGACAGGCCCTGATAAACAAAATCCCCCAGCTGGGCAAGCTGGGTCGGGGATGCTTCAAGGGCAGCCATCCGGGCGGCTTCCGGTTCAATAAGAATCCTGACGTCGCATAAATGTTTAATGGTCATTGATCTCATGACAATCAGGTCTGCCAGCAGGGTGGTGACCCCCTGGGAATGAAGAAGATCGCAGACAAAAGTCCCTCCACTGCTGCCCCTTCTGGCCTCAAGATACCCCTGGGCTTTCAGCACGCTTAGTGCTTCCCGGACAAGAGCTCTTCCCACACCAAACTCTTTGGCAAGGGTTTCTTCTTTTGGAAGTGCATCCCCTGGGCGGTAATGCTGAAGAAGAATATCTCTTTTTATGCGTGTGATAATCTCCTGAAATCTTGGCGGTGCAGACTTTACCTGCTTTTGTTTGTTTTTGGGCTGGTCCATGCCGTCCTTAGTTTTTGTTTAAAAAGGCTTTTGTCAAACCTTGTGGCTTATAAAATATGCTAATAGCACAAATAATGGTTTATCACAATGCCTGATGATTTAAAAAACCTTTTTATTTTCAGTTGGTTCTATTAAATACTATTAAGTATGACTTTTAATCTGTTTTAAAGGATAATTTTAAAAAATTATGCCAGAATATGGCTATCCATGTCAATTTAGGACAAATATTGCCATAAAACTCCTCTGATAAATCAATTTTTGAATAATAAGTATCAATATTAATACGAATACTGCTTGTTTTGTCAGGCCTATAAATTAATATGATAACTATTTGTTTTAATAATATTATTTGGCTAATTATGATATGATACACTTTCTTTATTGACAATATATCTAACTTATTGATATTAAAAGTATGACTTTTAAATAAACAATTGCAGGATAAGGACAGGTATTCCAATGAATCCATTCAGACAGATGTGTAGTGATAATGCCGGAGAAATAAATGTATTACAGGGAAATATTGCTTTTGCCCTGGGCTGTGTACGGGCTGGCATCCACAGCGTGGACGGCTACCCTGGAACTCCAAGTACCGAAGTTTTAGACAAGGGACTCTCTTATGCCAGAGATTTGATTGATGCTAACTGGTCTGTGAATGAAGCGGTCAGTGCAGGTGTAGGTCATGGTCATTCCCTTGCCGGCCGGGATTGTGTGGTCACCTTGAAAATTCCGGGTCTGTTTCAGGCAGCGGATGTGGTGACCAGTGCATCCCAGTTTACACAGAAAAGAGGGGCATTAATCTATTATCTTGCCAGTGACTTTACTCCAAACTCCACCCAGCATGTCATCGATCCAAGATACATGCTCAAAAGCTGTTTTGTCCCTGTATTTGAGCCCAGAAACCACCAGGAAATGCACGAGGCTGCATCCATTGCCGTAAAAGTATCCAGAGAATACAATACTTCCATTGTTATTCTTGTCAATGGTATCCTGTGTCACAGCGAAGGATTGATTTGTCTCATGGAAAAACAAAGCCGGGACCCTGTTGAGATGGGAGATTTAAGAGAATATAACTGCCTTCCAAACCTTGCCCGCCCAAGCTATGACAAAATCCAGTCGGAACGAATGCCGGGTCTTCTAAAAATGGTGGAAAATTCCCCCCTGAACAAATGGATCCAGGGAACCGGCAAAAAAGGCGTCATCACCCACGGGGTGAACACGCTCTACATGGAAGAGTATAAAGCATTGTTTGATAAAGATATTGATATTCTGTCCCTGGGATTCACTAACCCCCTACCCATGAATTTGATCAAGCAGTTTTGTGACAACATTCAAGGCAATGTTCATGTAATTGAGGACGGGTACAGGTTTATCCAGGCAGCCTGCCTGGAAGCAGGTTTAAATGTAAAGGGCAAGGATGTGCACAGCAATATCACCGAATGGAACCCTGCAACCATTGCCGGGTTTCTTGGAGCATCCATTGAGATTGCCGATAGTACAGCACCCCCGGTACCCCGTCCGCCATTGATCTGCGCGGGATGTCCCTATGCCCTGTTTGCAGAAGTAGTCAGCAAAATGAAAAGACGGGGAGCCCTGGACGCCGTGTTTGGTGATATCGGCTGCAATTCTCTGCTCTACTTTCTGCAGGCCCTGGATACAGGCGTTGCCATGGGGGCCAGCGAAAGCAAACGAACAGGCTATGTAGCGTCCAGGCCTGAATCAGCCGGCAGATGCATCAGTGTAATTGGTGATTCCACTGAATGCCACAGCGGCATGGATGCCACAAGAAATGCTGTTTACAGGAATTCTCCCGGCGTCAAGGTGGTTCTGGATAACGAGTGGACTGCCATGACAGGCGGCCAGAACTCTCCTGCATCCCCTGTCAATTTTCATGGTGATTCAAACAGGTTTGACCTTGTTTCTTCCCTGAAAGGTGAAGGGGCAAAGGTATTGCAAGTGGATGCCTATGACCGCAAAGCCATCCGTACAGCATTGAAAAATGCGCTAAAGGAGGCTGAAACCGGGACCTTTACCATTCTGGTTATCAAGGGAACCTGTATCCGCAGGGTGCCTAAAAGCGATTTTGGCCAGAAACTTGTTCTTGACAAGGATCTGTGCAAAGCCTGCGCCACCTGTAATATCTGTTCCGGCCTTGATATGGATGAGAACAATCAGCCGGTGTGGAATAATTTGTGCACAGGTTGTGTTTCCAAAACCCCGGCCTGTCTTCAAATGTGTCCGGCAGGGGCCATTGGGATTGCACAAGAAGAAAATAAAACTGAGAACCGGGAACAAAGCGTTATACTGGATAAGGCTCCAAAAATTATTAAGATCCCGACCCTTAATAAATCAGACCGGCCGTTTCGCCTTTCCCTTGCCATCCGGGGGGTGGGCGGACAAGGAAACCTTTTTTTCGGCAAGGTCCTTGCCCGGATGGCATTTTTAGCCGGATATGACAGTGAAAACATTATTAAAGGAGAAACCCACGGCATGGCCCAGATGGGCGGCCCTGTGATCAGCACCTTTGGATGCGGGCAGGTATTTAGCCCCAACCTTACTCCCGGTTCTGCAGACTGTCTGATTGTCATGGAAAAAAGCGAAGTGCTCAGACCGGGCTTTCTCTCTTCTCTTAAACCCGGCGGCGTGATACTTATGGCAGATACAACAATCGCACCCCAGGGTCTTGCCCAAGGCGTATATCCCGAAGACGAGGTAATCCAGCAGCAGCTTACCGGATTTAAAGTCATTATGATCAATGTATTAAAAATTGCTCTGGAATTTGGGGATACCACCGGCAGGAGCGCAAATGTGGTCATGCTCGGTGCCTTAAGCGCTCTTGAACCGTTCAAAACAATCCCAAAACCATTCTGGCTTCAGGCATTGCAGAATGTCAGTTCGAAACCAGCCGTCTGGGACAGCAATTTTACAGCATTCAATGCCGGGACAAATTTGATATAAACGCCGAAGAAAGGAAGATAAAAATAATGGATTTTCCAATAGATTATAACAGTATAACCCATATGCTCACAGCAGCACAGGAAGAAGGCCGGGGGTTTTTATATGAATATGAGGTCTATTCCCTTCTTGCAAGGTCCGGAGCTGAAACACCCCCAAAGTGCAATTTTATTCCCAGGGGCTCCCGACCTTCGGATGAAACATTAAATGCCCTGCCCGGAGAAAAAACCGTGCTCAAGATCGTATCGCCTACCATTATCCATAAAACAGAGGTGGGCGGTGTAAGAATTGTTAAAAAAGAAACCAATCGTATTCGCTCTGCCGTACGCCGGATGTTCTACGAAGTGCCGGAAAATTACGCAGCCTGGATCGAACGTCATCCTGAATCGGCACCGGAACCTTATAAGGGGCTTTCAGGTGAGGCCCTGATCGCTGCCATCAGCAGGGATGTAAAGGGCATTCTTCAGGTCCAGTTCATGCCGCCGGATTCCAATGCCTTTGGCAACGAATTGATTGTGGGGTTGCGCCACACAAGGGAATTCGGCACCATTATCAGTGCGGGCCTGGGCGGAACAGATACTGAACTTTATGCAAAACGTTTTAGAAAAGGCCAGGCCATTGTGGCGGCATCCGTGGTCATGAATGACGGCCAGACTTTTTTCCAGCTCTTTAAGCAGACTATTTCTTATCGGAAACTGGCAGGCCTGACGCGGGGACAGCGCCGCATTGTAACCGATGAACAGCTCATTGAATGCTTTGAATCCTTTATCCGCATGGGCAACCACTATTCCCAGGCCAACCCCAAAGCCCCCTTTGTTATTGAGGAACTTGAAATCAATCCCTTTGCTTTTTGTGATTACCTCATGGTGCCCCTGGACGGCATGTGCCGTTTTTGTAAGCCGCAAAAGGTTGCTGAAAAAAGGCCTGTGGGAAAAATCGACAAACTTTTGCACCCGAAATCCATAGGGATTATCGGGGTTTCCGCAACCCGGAAGAATTTTGGAAGGATTATCCTGGATAATATTCTGGCCGAAGGATTTAGAAAAGAACATACCATCATTTTCAGGGAAGGCACTAAAGAGATCGATAAGGTTCGATGTCTGCCAAATCTTGAGGCCTTAAAGCTTGAAGAAAACAAGAAACTGGACCTTTTTATCGTTGCAGTTGGAGCAGCCCAGGTACCCGAGCTTGTTGACGACCTCATCCGCCTTGACGCGGCCCACGCCATTATGCTCATCCCCGGCGGAATGGGAGAGACCCATGACAGCAGGGAACGCGCCCAAAACGTTATGGAAAAAATCGACCGGGCCCATGGCGCTCATGACGGCGGTCCTGTCTTTCTTGGTGCCAACTGCATGGGCGTTATTTCAAAGCCCGGAGGTTACGATACCTGGTTCATCCCTGAACAAAAACTGCCGAAAGTCAGAGATTTAAATTTTCACAGGGCAGCCCTGATCAGCCAGAGCGGGGCCTTCATGCTCCACCGTAGCCACCAGTGCCCTCAAATGAGGCCGGCCTATATGATTTCCATGGGTAACCAGACAGATCTGACTTTAGGGGATATGGTGCATTATTTTAAGACATCCGACACTATTGATGTCATTGCCGTGTATGCCGAAGGATTTAACAACCTTGACGGGCTTGAGTTCTGCAAGGCTGTCAGAAAAGCGGTTCTTTTTGGAAAAGAAGTTGTATTCTATAAAGCCGGCCGTACCCTTGAAGGCAAAGCCGCCACTTCCAGCCACACTGCATCTCTTGCCGGGGACTACATGGTCTGCGAAAGCTGTGTCCGTCAAGCCGGGGCCATTGTTGCCAGAACATTTTCAGAGTTTCAGGAACTTTTAGTCCTTTCCGAAATTTTAAGCAAAAAAAAGATCAAGGGTAACCGTCTGGCCGCCGTCAGCGGTGCAGGCTTTGAAGCCGTGGGTATGGCTGATTCCATACAATCCGATGATTTTCACATGGAGCTTGCAACGTTTGAAGATCGCACCGGGGAAAAGGTGGCTGATATTTTAAAAGAAAAAAGACTGGATGCCTTTGTCACACTTTCCAATCCCCTGGATATCAATCCGGCGGCTGATGATGATACCCATGCACAGATCACAAGGATCCTATCCGAGGATAGAGGTGTTGATGCTGTTGTTGTAAGCCTTGATCCCCTGTCACCAGCCATGAAAACCCTGGATAACACCAAGGTTGCAGGTTTTGATATGCATCATGAAAAAAGTATTAAAAACCAGATGATTGAACTTGCCGATACCTGTGATATCCCCATTGTAACGGTAGTTGACGGCGGCCGCCTCTATGATCCATTGCGGGATGCCCTCATCGAAAACAATGTCCCGGTATTCACGGTGTGCGACAAGGCCATTGCCGCTCTTTCATTATACGTCCAGGGCCGGTTGAATGCTGACGCCATCCGCAGCAGTGAAGGATTTGAGGGTTAAGAAATAAATATTTATTCGGGCACAAACCATTCATTTTTTCGATATGCCTGATCCTGGCTTTTTGCTATGAGTTCGCCGGTATTTTCATTGTATATTTTAATAGTATACAATGATGTTCGCTTGCCGTTATGTTCCTCTTTGGCCTCTGCAACCAGATGATCTCCCGGATAACTGGGTTTTAAAAAACAGATACTCACGTTCAGGGCAACGGCAACTTTCCCGTGGGAATTGCATGCGGCTGCAAAAGCCATGTCGCTGATGGAAAAAATAACCCCGCCATGGGTTGTGCCGTGAAAATTGGTCATATTATCATTAATAGTAAGGGACACCCGGCTGTGTCCGGGTTTAATGATTGTTACTTTTGCCCCAAGATGCCTGGCAAACATATCTTTTTGAATGTGCTCATTTATCAATTGCTGATGATTCTTATCATCCATGTTGTCCTCTCCAATATTGAGTCCATACGTCTTACAAGTTTTGGGCCGGTTTTTTTAAATAGAATGAAAAAATCATCCCCACAAGAGAAATTATTCCTGCCACAAGAAACGGTAGCGTAAAAGAGCTGCTCACATCCGCAAGATATCCTCCCAGAGCCGGGCCTATGGATTGGCCGATTCCAAAGAAAAGGGTTACAAAACCCAGTGCGGCAGGCGCCAGCCTGGGCCCGACTAAATCCCCGGCTGTGGCTGCCATAATGGTCGGGATGCTCCAGGCGGTTAAACCGAAAAGAATGGCGGACAAATAAAAGCCTGTTTCACACTTGAGTAATGCATAGACAATATAGGAACTTCCAAGCACAAGATACGCCAGTGCTGCACCTTTACCCCGGCCGATCCGGTCTGATATACTTCCCCAGATCACACCGCAGAAAATGCTTAATCCGCCTACCGTAGCCCATAAACCACCGGCCCACGCCTCTGTACAGCCCATTTCCTTAACCAGGTAAGCCGCAAAAAAAATGATATAAATAATATAGGACAGACCGTAAAAAAAATAAACAACCCCCAGGTACCAAAGTGCTTTCATCCTGTAAACTTTGCCCCAGTCCAGGGAAGAGACTTTATTGTTTGATGATGAAACAGGGCCGTCTTTCTTTTCTTCCTGGCCCACTGGAAGTAACCCTTTGTCCTCTGGCTGGTTACGTAAAAATAAAAATACAATAACGGCTGCTATAAGAACAAGCGTTCCCAGAATGTACCATGAATACCGCCAGCCATCGGTTCCATACGACGTCAGAATATATGGAACAATAATTCCTGATAAAAATGTGCCCAACCCAATGCCGCCTGAAACAATCCCGGTGGCAAATCCGCGTTTTTTAATGGAAAACCATGCAGAACCCAGGGCCATGGCAGGCACATAAGCTGCACCATTGCCCAGACCCGTTAATAAACGCATGGCAAAGGCAAAGCCAAATGATTTGGCCAGACCGGTAAGGATCATGGTGATACCCATGAGGAGCAGGGCAGATGCAATCACGGTTCTTGTGCCAAACCTGGCCGCCAGGAATCCGCCTATAATGGCCATGGATAGATAGCCGATAAAATTCCCCGTCCCCAAAAGCCCCAACTGGGTATAATCAAAATGAAGCCCGTCCTTCATGGCCGGCAGTAAAATTGTATACGCCATTCGCCCGAAACCATGAGCGGTAACAGTTGTAACAAGGCCCATGAAAATAACAATCCACCCGTAATGTATTTTCTTTTCCATGCATTTCTCCTTTTACCATCATATAAAACAGCAGGTATTCTTTTATTTCTTTTAATTTTTTAACATATGTTTTGCAATTTAATTTTTATGGTTTTATATAATATATGTTCAAACAGCATTTCAATAACCCATGAAAAAGGATTTGCACGTGGAACCTCATAAAGGAAAAAGGCGCTATCAAAGATACGAGTATAGCAGTCCCATGCATCTGTACCGGATGGACTATCAGGATCAATACTATTATGCCCAGATGAAAGATTACTGCCAGGGTGGCTTGTCCTTGTTGACCAATGAAAAACTTGTTGTGGGTCAGCTTGTTTATCTTGAGATGAAAAATTATGATGAACATGCAGCAGGTCCTGAAAAACACAAAAGTTACAGTGGCAGTGTCAAATGGGCAAGTCCTTATTCATCGTCCAATGGTGATGCGAAAGGCTCCTATAAATATGGGATTGAATATTACGAATCTACACGCTACCAGTGTTAGCTTTTAGAAGAATCGCCTTTAAAATTTTTTGATTCAGCCCAGTGTATAATAATAACCGGCATCTATTGTGTCGCCAAAAAAATATGACAATTTCTTGTCAGCGCAAAAATATACAATACAGTTTTTTATCCTTTTATTATAATCCAAGGCCTCCGGGATTCATGATGTTATGGGGATCAAAATGTTTTTTTATGGCCCGCAATACATCCATCTGCTTTGCACCCAGATGCTTTTCCATCCAGGG
>JAGLNZ010000373.1 GCA_023139225.1 Desulfobacula sp.
GATTCCGGGCGGCGAAGACCGGTGAATATCCCGGACTCCCGGTTTATCATTGAGTGTGATACCATTATCCCGGCCATTGGGCAGAAAACGGATTTGTCCTGGGCAGAGTCCGTGCCAGGCCTTGAGATCACAAAATACAACAGGATAAAGACCAATTCCGCCACCATGCAGACATCCCTTGAGAATGTTTTTGCAGGAGGCGATATGGTGACCGGTCCTGCCAGTGTTATTGAAGCCATTGCCCAGGGAAGAAAAGCAGCCACTGGAATTGACAACTATATCAACAAGGTTGAAACAGATCAGGATGACAATGAAACAAATCAGGGAGTCAATGGTGAAGATTATGCAGACATTCCCTTAAACACTATGGTTGAAGAAAGGGTATCTGTTCAATCTGTTGATCCTGAAAAAAGGGTTCGATCCTTTGAAGAAGTTGAAGCAACACTCACAGAAGACCAGGCTGTAAAGGAAGCCCAAAGGTGCCTGAACTGTGCGACCTGCTGCGAATGCATGGAATGTGTCAACGCATGTGAGGCAAAAGCCATTGATCATTTTATGAAAGAGAAAACCATACAGATAAATGCAGGCAGCATTATTCTTGCAACCGGCTATGACACTCTGGAACCGTCGCCCTTGAAACAATTCGGGTATGGCAGGTTTTCCAATGTATTCTCTGCTTTGGAATTTGAACGCCTTAGTAATGCCACCGGCCCCACCGGTGGTAAGATTCTGATGCGCAACGCAAATAATGAATTTACAAAAGAGCCCAAAAGTGTGGCCATTGTGCATTGTATTGGAAGCCGTGATGTAAATTATCACGAATACTGCTCAAGGGTCTGCTGCATGTATGCCTTAAAATATACGCATCTTATCAAGGAAAAAGTAGGACATGACACAAAAGTTTATGACTTTTATATTGATATGCGGTGCTTTG
The DNA here is from genome assembly GCA_023139225.1 of Desulfobacula sp. Classification (GTDB taxonomy): domain Bacteria; phylum Desulfobacterota; class Desulfobacteria; order Desulfobacterales; family Desulfobacteraceae; genus Desulfobacula. The sequence continues at coordinate 935 of JAGLNZ010000373.1, forward strand.
GTGAAGGGTATGAAGAGTTTTATAAACGGTGCCAGGAAGAGGGAACAATTTTTGTCCGGGGGAAAGTAGCACAGATTACAGATAAGGCACAGGACCCGTCCGAACAAGGAAAGCTGATTGCCATTGCAGAAGATACCCTTTTGGGGGAACTGCTTCGGGTGCCCGTGGACATGGTGATTCTGTGCACAGCTGTCCAGGCAAGAGAAGATGCAGTGGATGTGGGAAGAGTGTTTGGTGTCAACCAGGGAGCGGACGGGTTTTTCCTTGAAGAACATCCAAAGCTGGCCCCCTTGAATACGGCTACAGAAGGTGTGTTTCTTTGCGGATGCTGCCAGAAACCCATGGATATCCCTGATACAGTGTCACAGGCGTCGGGAGCGGCGGCAAAAGCATTGTCCCTTGCTGCAAAAGGCAGTGTTGAGATTTCTCCCACGATTTCATGGATAGATCCTGATATCTGCGTTGGCTGTAAAACCTGTATCGCTCTATGCCCGTATTCAGCCATTGAGTTTGACGACAGAAGACAGGTTTCTGTTGTTAATGAAGCTGTCTGTAAAGGATGCGGGAGCTGTTCCGGGTTTTGCCCAAGTGGTGCTGCGCAAAGCCGTCATTTTACCAAGAAACAGATTTTTGCCGAAATTGGCGGAATTTTTTAAGGAGAATAATATGGAAAAGTTTGAACCTGTCATCATTGCTTTTGTCTGTAACTGGTGCACATATACGGCTGCGGATCTTGCAGGGACATCAAGATTGTCCTATCCCACTAATATCCGCCTGATCCGGGTCATGTGCACTGGAATGGTTGATCCCCAATTTGTGATCAAAGCATTTCTTGAAGGTGCGGATGGTGTTTTAATCAGTGGATGTCATCCGGGAGATTGTCATTATATCAATGGCAACTACAAGGCAAGGCGTAGGATTAAACTGTTGAAAGAAATCCTTCCGCGGTTTGGGATTGAAAAGGATCGGTTGCACTTAACCTGGATCGGTGCCAGCGATGGTATCGAATTTGCTGAAATCATGACTCAGCTAAATGATCAAATAATTGAAATGGGGCCTTCTCAGACAAGGTTGAGCAAGGTTATATGATGCAAAGGAAATCACTGCCATGATGATTAAAATAGACCGTGAGGATAATAGTCTGACCAAAGGGTTGCACAAGTTTTTTAAACAGCTTTTGGAGACTGAAGAGATTGATGCCCTTTTTTTGCCGGTTCGGTTAAAAGATTCTTTTTCCATTATGCCTTCCCTGGTGACAGACCCGGCTCAAGTAGAGGAGGCCATACCGTTAAGCCCTGCTTTTCCAATCAATTCGGGAAGGATGGTATCACGCCTTTCATATAAGGAATCGGGAAGGAAAACAGCCGTTTTGTTAAGGCCCTGTGAAATGCGGGCGTTTATTGAATTGATAAAACTCAAACAAGGGTCCAGACAGGAGTTGATCCTTATAGGGATTGATTGTCCTAAAGCACTGACATTGTCTGATTATGCAGCATATGTGGAAAAAGATCCCCTGGAGGATGATACCTTTATTGAACATGCGTTTTCCGACCAGACCGAGACCTTAAACGGATTTCACTATAGCAGTGCCTGCCGTACGTGCGAGAATCCGTTTCCCGTGAACACGGATATGAGTATTATTCTGCATGGTGTAGATCTTTCAAACGGTATGATAGTGGAATCCGGCAGTGAAAAAGGCGAAAAGATTCTGGAAAGACTGGATATGCAGCAAGCGTCCGAACCTGCAAAGCGCCATGAGATCGTAGCACAGATAAACAAGGCCAATGCAGCGGCAAATCAGGCAATGATTGAAGACATCACCCAAAAGACTGATAGTATTGTGAAACTCAATGCTTTTTTTGATCGGTGCATCAATTGCTATAACTGCAGGAATATGTGCCCGGTATGCTATTGCAAAGAATGTGTCTTTAATACGGATGTGTTTTATCATCAGCCGGTTCAATATCATCAATGGGCTGAAAAAAAGGGGATTGTCAAGCTGCCGACGGATACGGTTTTTTTCCATCTTACCCGCATAGCCCATATTAGTCATGCCTGTGTGGGATGCGGTCAATGTTCAAATGCCTGTCCCAGTGATATAAACGTTTTTGAGTTGTTTAAGAGTGTGGCTCAACAGACCCAGGCAGCCTTTGAATATTCGCCCGGAATTAATGAAAATGATCCGCCTCCGCTCTCTGTTTTTTATGAAAAAGAATTTGAGGATATTGTCGGTATCACAAAGGAATAATAGGATAAATATGATTGTTTATAATGCCATTTATCTTTGGCGGCCGGGGGTAAAATGAATAAGGC
>JAGLNZ010000374.1 GCA_023139225.1 Desulfobacula sp.
CCAAACTCAGCCAGGAACCTGCCAATGGGATGGTTTTTCCCTGCAATACTGAGAATGGCAATACCCACCACAGGATGAGGGATCATGATCGGTAAATCTATGATTCCCTCTATGATTCTTTTACCAATGATGCTCTTCCTGGCCAGAAGATAGGCAAGGGGAGTGCCCATTGCAAATGCAAGAATACCCGCGTAAAGCGACAGGCCGATGGATCTTGCAATGGCATTGACCACATCCCTGTCTTTAATTGTCTCTATCAGCATTTCAACAGACGGTTCAAATGTCATTTTGATCAGCGGCAATGTCAGAAGAAGGATTAACGGCAGGCTGATAAACATGAACAGCCAGTTTAAGGGTTCCATCCTTTTCATTTGTTTAGTTTTTTACTTCCACCAACGATTTAATTTCAGATGGAAGTTTGTCTGCCATTTTTTGAGAGGGTAACCGGCAGGGTATAAACGGGGGCTGGCCCATTTCTTTTAAGGTCTTTAAGCCATGCTCAGGTGAAAGAAGGAAGCTTAAGAATGCCTTTGCCGCCTCAGGGTTGGGGGCATCCTTGATCATGGTAATCCCATAGGTACATGACTTTCCTTTTTTTGTGATCCAGGTGTTGGGCTTTTTGCCGGTGACTTTGACCCGGGCCTGTTTGTAAAAATCATCATACTTGTAATTGCCAAGGTTGATATGATCGTCAAGCTTTATAAATTTAAGTTCGTGCTGAATAGCGACAGACAAGTATTCCCAGGCATAATCCATATGTCCTGTTTTAAGAAGGTTTACCAGTTCAACAGATTTAGGCCGGATATTTTTTTGGGGGCGGTTATCAATTAGTTTTTGAAAAAGATTGTCAACATTGTAAAATTTTTGTGCCAGTTGCAATACCATAATACTGCGGTATCCGCAGGGATCAAGATTTGGATCTGAATGCCCCCACACAACGTCTTTTTTTTGTAATATTTCATACCAGTTTTTATCATTGACCTTGTCAGCATATTTGCTTTGATCCGTGTAACAAAGAACAAGCTGATTTGTGGCAAACCTCACATTCCAGTTGGCAAAATCAGGGATCAGGTTATTATCAATGACTTTATAATCGGCTGATGCCATGATGTCGGCGGGTTTGCCAACTTCTGAAATAAGGCGTGCCATTTTAGTGCTGCCACCGGCTTCCCTTTGTATGTCAACATCGGGATATTTGGCTTCAAATGCTTTTTCAATTTTTGCAAATGGTACGGTCAGGCTGCCGGCATGGAAGATACTCAGTTTACCTTTTGGCCCTGCCTGTGCTGAAAATGGGAATATCATTAAAGTGCATAGGGCGAGCCAAACAAGGTGGGATTTCAGATTAAAATTTTGTTTTTTCATTGTATTTTCTCCTTTTTCTGTTAAAAACAATCGTATTTTATAATTTTTGGTTTTAACTAAGTCAAGAAATATATATTAATAATAAAATACTAACAAAAACAAACCAAAAATAACATATCCCACGGATGCTGGAAGAATATAATATCAGGTATCAGGGTTTAATTTTTTATGCGACTCAAGACTTGTAAACTTATTAATTATCCTTAACATTAAAATAATTGTGAAGACGTGTAATATTTATAAATAGGCTCTATTGAACATGAGCCAAGGTGGCAGCAAAAATGGAAATCCAAGCCAACCAACATCATTTGGTCCTCGGTAAACTCAATGATTTTTTGACCGGTTCTGTTTTAGCAGATACACTTGATGAAAGGCATCGGCAAAAAATTGCTAAAAAGCTTGTATTAGACGGAAGGTTTGAAAAAAAAGATATTGAAAGCAATGTAAGCCTTGAGGTTATTGCAGGGCAGAAAAGGGCTGTTATAAAAATTGATTTTCTTGTCAGATATCAGGGAAAAATAATTGCGTTGATTAAATATGCACCGGGGTCCCTTGTTACCAGGAGACTTTCTACTCTGGCATTATCACGAATAATGAAATCTTACCAGATACCGATTGTTGTCATCACTAACGGAGAAGATGCTGAGATCCTTGACGGGGATTCCGGAAAAGTTATTGCAACCGGGCTTGAAAATTTACCTGATAAAGAAAATATAAAAAAAAATATTCTATTTTTTTCATTTAAGCCCATTAAAAAAAATACCTTTGATCAGGCATCAAGAATTGCATATGCCTGTGAAGTGGACGGAGCCTGTCCCTGTGATTCGGATGTCTGCATTATTGAATAAGAATCAGCAGGATTTTTTTAAGGCAATATCTATGTTTAATATTATTTGTTAAGCATTTTCTTTAGATAATAGCCTGTGTAGGATTTTTTATTTTCAGCAATTTCTTCCGGGGTTCCCAATGCAACGATTTCTCCGCCTTTATCCCCACCTTCCGGCCCAAGATCAATGATGTGATCCGCACATTTGATGACATCAAGATTGTGTTCTATTACAACCACTGTATTTTTTGACTCGACCAGTCTGTTCAGAACAAACAATAATTTTTTAATATCATCTGAATGGAGTCCTGTGGTAGGTTCATCCAGGATATAGATGGTTTTTCCGGTTCCTCTTTTTGACAGCTCCTTTGCAAGTTTTATTCTTTGGGCTTCTCCTCCCGATAAGGTTGTGGCGGCCTGGCCCAGTTTTATATAACCGAGTCCGACTTCTATGAGGGTTGCAAGCTTGGTTCTAATGGATGAGATATTCTCAAAAAACCGAACCGATTGATTAATGGTCATATCCAGAACCTGGGCAATATTTTTGCCTTTATATTTGATATCCAGGGTTTCCCTGTTATATCGTTTTCCCTTACAAACATCACAGGCCACATAGACATCGGGCAGAAAATGCATTTCAATTTTAATAATACCGTCACCGGTACAAGCTTCGCACCGGCCCCCCTTAACATTAAAACTGAACCGGCCTGGTTTGTATCCTCTTGCTTTTGATTCGCGGGTTTTGGAAAACAATTCCCTGATATGGTTAAATACCTGTGTATAAGTGCCGGGGTTGCTTCTAGGTGTTTTCCCAATGGGAGACTGATCAATATGAACTACTTTGTCAAGATGTTCAAGGCCTGTAATATTTTTATGGCTGCCGGCTGTTTTTCTGGAACGGTTGATCCTGTTTGCAAGAACCTGATAAAGTGTGGATAAAACAAGCGTTGATTTTCCAGATCCTGAAACACCTGTTACACAGGTAAAACATCCCAGGGGAAAAGAGACATCAATATTTTTAAGATTATTTGAATTTGCCTGATAAATGGTTAATGAGTTGCCAATATTTTTTCTTCTTTTTTCAGGAATTTTAATGCATTTTTTACCGGACAGGTAAAGACCGGTTAATGAAGTGTCACTTTTGACAAGTTCTTCCGGGGGACCTGAAAAAATCACTTCACCTCCGTTTATTCCCGCAGCAGGTCCGATATCAATCACATGATCACAAGAAAGGATTGTTTCTTCATCATGCTCAACAACCAATACGGTGTTGCCAAGATCTCGAAGGTTCATCAGGGTGGTTAATAATCTTGCATTGTCCTTTTGATGAAGTCCGATGCTCGGCTCATCCAGCACATAAAGAACGCCTGTCAATTTAGACCCGATTTGGGTGGCAAGGCGGATTCTCTGGGCTTCACCTCCGGACAGAGTTGCAGCCGATCGATCAAGGGTAAGGTATTCAAGACCGACATTTTGTAAAAAACTTAAGCGTTCTGTAAGTTCTTTGATAATTCTATCTGCAATAATCCGGTCTTTTTCTTTAAGATTTAAAGAAGAGATAAATTTAGCTGAATATTGTATGGAAAGACCGGTGATCTCCCATATGGTTTTATCCCCGACTTTAACAGACCCTGATGCTTTATTGAGTCTTGTTCCATTACAAAAAGAGCAGGTTCTAAAATTCATGAATTTTTTTATGTCTTCTCTCATGTATACGGAGTCTGTTTCATGATACCGTCTTTTCAAAGTAGGAATCACGCCCTCAAAGGTTTTTTTATAAACGATTTTCTTATCCATTCTTTCAACATAAAAGGGTATTTCTTCTTTATTTGATCCATAGAGCAAAACCTGTTGAAATTTGTAAGACAGGTCTTTGAAAGGTTTATAAATATCTTCCTTGTAATGGGTAACCAGGGCATCAAGAAACTCCATAAATTGAACAGAATTCCTGTTTTCCCAGGGGATTATTGCTCCTTGTCTTAAAGAAACCGTTTGATCAGGAACGATCAGATCCGGATCAAACTGGGTAATAGATCCTAAACCGTCACACTTAGGGCAGGCCCCATGGGGCGAGTTAAATGAGAAAGACGCCGGTGTAAATTCAGGATAGCTGATCTTGCACTTAACACAGGAGGCTTTTTCACTGAAAAGGGTTTCTTTATTTTGGGTGAGATCAAGTATGGTTACAAGACCCTGGGATAATGAAAGAGCAAGTTCCAGAGAGTCTGTCAGACGTTTTTCAATACCATCTTTAATGATCAGACGGTCCACAACGGCATCTATGGTGTGTTTTTTGTTTTTTGCAAGTTTCGGAAAATCATCAATTAAGTAGATCTCATCATCAACCCTAATCCTGGCAAAACCATCTTTTTTAATTGTTGAAACAAGTTTTTCATGGGAGCCTTTTTGTCCGCTGATTAAGGGTGCTAAAATTATTATGTTTGATTTTTTTTCAAGATCCATAACCCGGTCGGTGATTTGGTCAATGGACATGGAAGAAATGGGTAATCCGCATTTATAACAATAAGCTTTGCCGATTCTTGCAAATAACAGCCGCAGATAGTCATAAATTTCCGTGACCGTACCAACAGTTGATCTGGGGTTGTGGCTGGCAGATTTCTGTTCAATGGATATGGCAGGACTAAGTCCGATAATGGCATCTACATCAGGCTTGTCCATTTGACCCAAAAATTGTCTGGCATAGGTAGAAAGGGACTCAACATATCTTCGCTGGCCTTCGGCATACAGTGTGTCAAAGGCAAGAGTTGATTTTCCTGAACCTGAAAGTCCGGTAATAACCGTTAAACTATTCTTTGGTATTTCAACATTAATGTTTTTAAGATTATGTTCCCGGGCACCTTCAATAATGATTTTATCTGTATTCATTTATCAATCTTATTTGTTTTGGCTTATTTGTTTGGTTTGTTTTTGGCCTGCAATACCGCCATCTTAATCGCCTCTGTAAGACTTGAGGGGTCTGCTGTCCCCTTCCAGGCAATATCATAGGCTGTACCATGATCCACTGAGGTTCTGATAATGGGAAGGCCGAGTGTCGTATTTACACCGTCCTTAAAATGGATGAGTTTAAAGGCAATAAGACCCTGATCATGATACATGCAGATAACTGCATCGTACTTTCCGTTGACGGCCTGGTAAAAAACAGTATCCGGCGGCAGGGGGCCAAATGCATTCAATCCTTGTTTTTTTGCAAGCCTGACAGCAGGAGCAATGATATCTTCTTCCTCTTGTCCAAACATGGATGCTTCCCCTGCATGGGGGTTTAACCCTGCAACGGCTATTTTGGGAGCCTTGATATTAAAC
>JAGLNZ010000375.1 GCA_023139225.1 Desulfobacula sp.
GGGATAAAGGGATATGAATAGTGACAAGAACAACCTTAAGGTTCCTGCCTGCCAGCATCATGGCATAATCTTTTGCTTTTGTCCTGTGGGCAAGCAATTCCGTATGTCCATGAAATTGAGACCCTGCAAGTTTCAAGGCCGTTTTTGTGATGGGACAGGTTACAAGGCCTGAAATGCTGTTGTTTAATGCAAGGTCAATCCCTTTAATGATATAGTCCTGCATGGCGGTTCCGGTTTCAACAGTTGGCTGTAAAAGATGGGAACACTCCATATCAATATTGGAGATATCTATGATATCCAGGGTATTAAATTGATACTTTCCTTTTTTGGGATCATCGATGATATTGATTGCATGGCAAAAGTTCAAAAGTTTTAATGCCTGTTTTATAATATGTGAATCTCCGATAATCACAGGTTTGCATAAGGCATAAAGCGTGAAATCATTTAAAGCTTTTACCAGTATTTCCGGGCCGATCCCGACAGGGTCTCCCATGGTAATTCCAATAATTGGAAGGGTGTGTGAATGTTTCATTAATATATCTATAGTATTAAGGTTAAATGATGCAAAATAAAGTGCAATATACTATTGGAAAATGAAAGTGTAAATATAATTTATATTATAAAATTGTGAAACTATATTAAATTCAGGCTTGTAAAAAAAGATTAAATTTTTATTAAATTCGGAGTAATTAACAGTAAACATAAGTAAATTAGAGTAAATATTTTTTTTCAGATTAAAAATTTATCTTGAAATATTAAAATCTCTTGAAAAAATAAACACTTGTCGAACTAGTTGTAATGTTTGGGGAAATTTTTGTTTCACAGAAAAAATTGAATAAAATCAAACCATTAAAAAATTATGCCAGACAAAAAACCCATGTAAGGCCAACACCTCTTATTAGATTTGACCTATAAAAAATATTCCAATAAAAAAAACATACTAATTTTTTATGTCGGTTTTATTCATTACTAATTGTTAAATTTGCTTTATTAACCAGTGTTTCAATTCATAGTTGGAAGAAAGAGGATTTTTTTTGAAAAATATGGAATCGTTCTGGGAAGAAGTAAAGTGCCAAATAAAAAAAACATTACCCGATCATAGTTACAGGATGTGGATAGACCCTGTCGAGCTTATTGAGCATGATCATCATCATGTCAAACTATCCAGCCCCAATGCCTATTTTATCAAACGATTAAAAGATAATTATCTTCCGATATTTCAAGAAGAGTTCTCAAAACTAGGGGTAAATGATATCAATATTGAATTCAAAGTTTCTTCAAAAAAAAGATCAGCTTCAGTGGGAAAAAATAAAAAACAAGGTGCATATCCCGCGGTTCCTTTAATATTAAAAAAATCAAAGCAAATGCATCTGCCCGGACTAAACGTGAGATTCAACAGCGGACGAATGTTTAAAAAAGGGTTCACATTTGATGATTTTGTTGTGGGGGGCAATTCAAATTTTGCGTATTCTGCATTATTATCCCTTGCCCAGGGAAAAATAAAAGGCTCGAACATTCTTTATCTTCTGGCTAAAACCGGCCTTGGGAAAAGTCATTTATCCCAGGCAGTCGGACATCATATTATCACAAACAGCCTTTCCAAAAGGGTTTATTATGTTACAGCAGAAGATTTTACCAATGAAATGATATTTTCTTTGAAAAATAAAACCATAGAAAGATTCAAAGAAAAATACAGAACAAAATGTGATGTATTGATTTTAGAAGATGTCCATTTCCTGTCCGGGAAGAGCGCAACACAAAAAGAGCTTGCCATTACATTGGATTATCTTCTTGAAGCAGATAAAAAAATTATTTTTTCAGGATGTGAGCTGCCCGATGATATTCCCAAGCTTAATGACCAGTTAAAATCCCGGTTAACCCTTGGACTTGTCACACAAATTGATGCACCGGATTATGCAACCCGGGTCAGGATATTAAAAAGGAAATCAAAAATTTTTGGATATGAAATTCCAAACCAGGTAACCGAGTATATTGCCCAGGAACTGTGCGATGATGTCCGACAGCTTGAAAGCGGACTGTTTAGCGTGGCTGCAAAAGGACAATTAATGGGATATAATATTGATGTTGAGCTTGCAAAAAGTGTTTTGACCAACATTACAAAAGCAAAGAAACGAATCACTGTTGAGTCGATTAAAAAAATGGTTTGCAAAGAGTTTTCAATTTCCCAAATGGAGATTGTATCGGCCTCCAGAAAGCAAAGGATTGTAAAACCACGGCAGATGGCTATTTTTCTTTCCAGAAAATATACGGATCAACCCATTAAAAAGATCGGTAACAGTTTTAATAAATACCACGCAACGGCCATATATGCCATCAATGCAATTGAAAGAGAATTAAAACAAAAAAGTGTTCTTTTTGAACAAGTAAATTATCTTTCTAAAAAAATCGAGACAGGAAAGCTTTAGATGGGACTTTCCGGTTCTGTTTACAGACGTCTTCAAAAAATATCAGGAAAACATAACGTTACAAGAGAAAAAGAAGAATTGTTATGTTACTCCTATGATGCTACGGGAAATTCATTTCTTCCTGATGTTGTTGTATTCCCCGGATCAGAAAAAGAAATTTCAAAAATTTTACAGTTGGCCTCAAAAGAAAAATTGATTGTGGTACCCCGTGGCGCCGGTTCCGGGATGACAGGAGGGGCTGTGCCGGTAAAAGGCGGACTTGTGATGGTCACAAGCCGTATGAACAAGATTATTGATATTGATGAAAACAATTTTTTAATGAAAGTTCAACCCGGTGTCATTGTTTCAGATATCCACAAAAGTGTAGAAGAAAAAGGCCTTTTTTATCCACCGGACCCTGCAAGTTCATCTGTTTGTACCATAGGGGGAAATATTGGTGAGTGCGCAGGTGGACCAAGGGCGGTAAAATACGGAGTCACACGGGATTATGTCCTGGGGTTAAGAGCGGTACTGCCTTCAGGAGAAGTGATTCAAACAGGGGTTTTAACGGCAAAAGGGGTTGCCGGGTATGATCTGACGCGTCTGATTGTTGGATCTGAAGGCACATTGGCAGTGGTTACCCAAATTACATTAAAGCTATTGCCAAAGCCTGCAACTATAAAAACAATGGCTGTTTTTTTTGACAGTCTGCAAAAGGCTGCCAAAACCGTATCCGGCATTATGAAGGAGACTGTTGTTCCAAGATGTGTTGAATATCTGGATGAAGCCAGCCTTGAACTTGTAAAAGATTCCCTAAGCTTTGATTTGTCTGGAAATGTTAAAGCCCTCTTAATAATCGAGCTGGATGGAGATGTCAACAGTGTTGAAAAAGATGCCGAAAATATTAAAGAATTGTGTTATTCTTATGATGCTCTGGATGTCATCGTCGCAAAAGATGAGACTCAGGCACAAAAATTATGGGATGCCAGAAAAGCATTGTCTCCGATACTGTACAAAATTGCAACCAACAAGATAAACGAAGATATTGTTGTTCCCATTGATAAAATTCCCGACATGGTTCAGGTGACCCAAAAAATTCAAAAAACATTTGGTTTGAAAGTAGTCAGTTTTGGTCATGCCGGCGATGGAAATATCCATTGCAATATCATGTATAACAAAGCAGATGAAAGCCAGTCAAAAAGGGCAAAACAGGCCGTTGATGAACTTTTTAACGCGACATTAAACTTAGGGGGCACCATTACCGGCGAACACGGGGTGGGGTTGACTAAAATGAAATATTTGCCAAGGGAAATCGGTGCTATCCAGATTGAACTGATGAAAGGGATCAAAAGGGTCTTTGACCCTCAGAATATATTAAATCCGGGAAAGATTTTTTAATAAAAGTGAGGAACTGCTAACAGTCAGGAAGAATTTTTAAGTCATGTCCTGAATTTTCCACACAGGTCAAAACAAAAAATTATTGGAGTTTTATGGCATATTGATTGTGGATTAATAGTTTTTCCAAAATATCAATCTTTGGATTTTTATTATGTTGGATACAGCATCGTATAGATATTGAGCAATATTTTGAACAAAGTTTGTTCTTTTTGTTAAAATCTCCAAAACAATCCGGTATGTCTATGGAGTCCTTTTTAATTGAATCTTTAATAATAATCTGGTCCAGCTGTTTTATTTCCATATTCATTCCAATATCAGGTTATTTTTTTCATATTTAGTGTAAAAAAATCTTTTGGTCAACACCTAATTTTTTTTTACTGGCAACCATTGATTCGAGTTTTTCAACCAATGGTTTCAGGGTTTGCTTTTGAGTGGCGCAAACTATAATCCCCTGGTTCAGCAACCATTTGTCATCAAAAGAATCAAGATCAATTCGGTCTATTTTGTTAAACACATAAAGGGTAGGGATATTATCTAATTTTAAATTTTTAAGAATTTTTTCCACAGAGTTTTTTTGCTGGTGGTAACGAGGGTTGCTGATGTCGATAACATGCAGGATAATATCGGCATCAGCGAGTTCTTCCAGGGTGGCATGAAATGCCTGCATCAATTCTTTTGGAAGATTTTGGATAAATCCCACTGTATCCGTGATAATGACTTCCGTGTCCCTGGGAAATCTTAATCGTCTGCTGGATGGATCAAGGGTGGCAAACAATCGATTGGCCGCAACAATCTTACTTTGAGTCAATGTATTCAAAAGTGTTGATTTACCGGCATTTGTATACCCGACAATTGAAATAACGGGTAAATCCTTTCGTTTCCGCCTTGATTTTTGTTGCCGGCGTTGTTTACGGATTTTGACAATTTCTTTTTTTAAGCGGTTGATCTTATCTCTGACCCGGCGCCTGTTTAATTCAAGTTTTGTCTCACCAGGCCCTCTGCCGCCGATTCCTCCCGTCAACCGTGACATTGCCGTGTTTTTAGTGATCAGTCGCGGCAGAAGGTATTCCATCTGGGCAAGTTCAACCTGAAATTTACCTTCCCTTGACTTTGCCTGTCTGGCAAAGATATCAAGGATTAACTGGGTGCGGTCAATGACCTTCATTTCAACAAAATCAGTAATGGAACGAATCTGGGAAGCAGATAATTCCCTGTTAAACACCAGCATGGTCGCATACTTTTGAATCGCCTGAATAATCAGGCTGGAAAGTTTTCCTTTACCGACTACAAATTTGGAGTCAATGGTTTTTCTTCGTTGGATTGCTGTACCAATCACATTGATATGGCTGGTTTTGCAGAGTTCTTTGAGCTCATCCATGGCGGCCCATGCTTCTTTAGGATCAACAGTTGTTGCATTGATCAAAAAAGCATTTTCAGTGCCTGTTTCAGGCTTGTACAAAGAATTTTTTCTTGTCAGTTCCGATTCAAGTGCCGTTATTTGAGCCAGGCAATCAATCTTAAGTTGCTGGTTCAGTTGTTGAATGGTGCCGGGTTCTAAAACCTGATATGGCACTGAATCCTCATTGGGAAGAATATGTCCGGAATAAACGGCTCCGGGCTTGCCATCCGGTGTGATACAAATCGCTGTGATATAATCAAGTCGTAAGAGTGCAAGGTCAGTTAGATCATCCCTTGTCAATGGTTCGCCTTTTAAATGGGTATGAATGAGGCGCAAGCCTTTAAGCTTGCCGGGAATGGCCATATAGTCCATGGTTACCGGAATGACAATTTGGTGTGACTCTCCTACAATTACATAAATAACTTTTCCGTTCCGGTCCAAGAGCAGACCGATCTGTCTTCTTATGTCATGGGACAGTTCAACCAAAAGTCGTGCAAGTTCCGGATCGATAATATATTCGGGTGGCGTGCGGAAGTTATAGAGACTTTCTATTGTTTTGATAAGGGTTTTTTTCAGGCCTGAAGAGTTGCCGAAAAGTTTTTTTTTCATTCAAATTCCTGATATGAATCTAATGCAAGCTCTTCAAAACGGGTAAATTGACCAATAAAATGCATAAATGCAGTGCCTGTAGCCCCGTTTCTGTTTTTAGCTACAATAATTTCAGCCGTCCCTTTTTTAGGATTGTCCGGTTCTTTATTATAAACCTCATCCCTGTAAATGAATGCAACAATATCCGCATCCTGTTCCAGAGCACCTGATTCACGAAGGTCAGACAGCATGGGCCGTTTATCTGAGCGCTGTTCAAGCATACGGTTTAGCTGTGATAAAGCAATAATGGGAACATCCAGTTCTTTGGCAAGCGCTTTTAAAGATCTTGAGATTTCAGCAATTTCAAGGTCTCTTCGTTCAGTCCTGAACGGGGGTTTCATGAGTTGAAGATAATCCACAATAATCAGGCCGATCTCATTGTGTTTTTGATAAAGCTTTCTTGACTTGGCTCGTATTTCCATTACGGTAATATTGGGTGTATCATCAATAAAAATGGGCAGTTCATTTAAAACACCTGCTGCATCTGTTGCATTTTGCCAGTCCTCCTGACTGATAAAGCCGGTTCGAAGCCTGTTTGAATCTATGCGTGCCTCGGAAGTCAGAAGCCTCATGGAAAGCTGTTCATTGGACATTTCCAGGGAGAAAACAGCAACTGGTTTGCGTTCATCAATTGCAACATTCCTGGCAATGTTTAAAGCAAAGGCAGTTTTTCCCATACTGGGTCTTGCAGCAAGAATAATCAAATCAGATTTTTGCAATCCGGATGTAATATTGTTTAATTTTACATATCCTGTGGAAAGCCCTGAAAGCCCGCCTTCTTTCCCTTGCTGCTCTTCAAGTTTATCAATATTTAAATTGATCAAATCTCCCAGACTTTGGAAGGAACCGCCTGATTTTTTTTCTGAAATATTTAAAATAGAGCTCTCGGCAAAATCAATGATATCTTTAAAGTCGCCTTTGTCTTTCAGACATTTTTCAATAATGCCTGAAGAAGCCGTTATCAATTGCCTTAACGAAGCCTTGCCTTTAATTATTTTGGCATAATGGACAGCATTTACAGCAATTGGAGCTGCATCGGAAATAGCTGCAAGATAGGCAACACCGCCGATACTTTCAAGCTCTTGCTTTTCTTTAAGCCGATTGGCAACCGTAATAAGATCTGCAGGCTCTTCTTTTTGGGCAAGTTCTAAAATTACCTTGAATATTTTTTTATGGGCGCCTTTGTAGAAGTCCTCAAAGGAAAGAATGTCTATAATATCATGAAGGCTGTCATTATTGATAAAGATGGCACTTAATATTGATTCTTCCGCATCAATATCATGGGGTGGTGTTTTGCTTAAAAGCGGATCTGTGTCTATTTTGTTTTTTATGGGCACAATATCATTATTATACAGATGCATCCGGGAAAATTTAAAAATCTTCCCGGATGATGTTTAAATATTATTTATCTTCTTTTTCTTCGGCAATAACATTGACTGTGATTTCAGGCTCAACATCTTTGTAAAGACGGATGGGCACTTTATACTCACCCAGTTCTTTAATAGGTTCGGCAAGAAGGATGGCACGGCGTTCAAGAAGAATGTCCTGACTGTTTAAAGATTCTTTGATGTCATGTGTAGTTACTGATCCGTAAAGACGGGATTCTTCGTGGACCTTGGCTTTGATTGTACATACAACAGTTTTGACTCTGTCAGCCATTTCTTCAGCAATTTTTCTTTCTTTGGCAATCTGAAGTTCAAGCTTTGCTTTGGCCTGTTCCATGACTTTTCTGTTCTGGGGTGTGGCAAGAATGGCTTTACCCTGAGGCAGAAGATAGTTGCGGCCATACCCTGCGGCCACATCACATTCTGCTCCTGCAATACCGAGCGTGTCAATGGTTTCTTTTAATATAACTCTCATTTAAACCTCCAAAAAGATTCAGCCGGTTTTTTAAATAAGGCTGACTTTTAGTTTATTTTTTATTACATAGCTGTATCAAGTTTTCTAAAATTGATCCAAGTATCAAACAATCCGAATCCGATGACAAGGAACATAAAAAAAGGTTGAATTGCAATTAAGGTGTAAAAAAAAAATCTTAATGCAAAAGGGGTGCTTTTTTTTTGAAAAAAAAATGATACCACTGCAATTCCCTGGAAAAAATATACAAACATTAAAACTATCAAGCAGTTTACAGCCAGTAATTTTAACCCGTATATTGGTAAAAATATTAAAACAGATAAAGCAATTACACCAAATACCAAATAATCGGGTGCTTTCCATTGATTTAAATTTTCAATACTTTTAATAATAATTCCTTTTGTCAATAACAACTTTTTTATTAATAAAATATTAAGCCATATCATAGTAAGGTATGAATTGATAAATATTCCCGGAAAAATCATAATAAACAACGTGCTTGCTTTTTCAAGCATTTGGCTGTCCACTTTCATTTCCGGATAAAGTTGGGCTGATTCTGAAAAAAGTTGGGATGACAGAGCTTGATATCTGGAAACGTAATTTGAAATTAATTGTTCAATTCCCTGGGCGTAAATTAAAGAATAAAAAAACAAAACAGCCATACAGGTCCCAAGAACTGCAAAGCATGTGTACAGCATAATTCTTTCAATACTTAAATGTTTTTCTATAAATTCGCCAAGGAAGAAACCAGTCATCAATAAGGAACCAAAGTACAGCGTATTAAATGCAAGGTTACTGGTAAATACAATCAGCACAGCCAGGCTTGCCACCATGATAATCCCGCCACTATTTCGTCCTGTTTTAAGCCTGTAAAACAGAACAGGCAAAGGAAGAAATATCCATGCAAAGATACCGATCAACGGAACGATATACATGATAGCAATGATCAGCGTACATAAAAGGGTACCGGTTAGAATATCCTTGATTGCTGTAGGTTGTATGAGTGTGCCAGTCACCTGCATTACTCCTGACAGCCTTAATACATAGGCCTGCCCACAAACGGGAGCAACGCTATCTGGCGAGATTGCTTAATGGCGACAGTAAGCTGGCGCTGATGTTTGGCACAGGTCCCTGTAATTCTTCTGGGAATTATTTTTCCGCGTTCTGTAATGAATTGTCGGAGTGCCTTTGGAGTTTTATAGTTTATTTCAAGATCATTATCCACACAGAATCTACATATTTTACGACGTTGATAAAATCTGTTTTTACCACCACCGCCTCTTTGATTTCTACGGTTATTATACATTGTCATTTCCTTGTAAATCTAAATTATTCCGTTTTTTCTTCTTTGGCTTTTTCAACTTTTTCATCTTCTGTGGAAGCCTCTTTTTCGACAGTCTCTTTTTCG
>JAGLNZ010000376.1 GCA_023139225.1 Desulfobacula sp.
CAGATTCTTTATCAACAGATTCTTTATCTGCATCGTTTATCTGTTCGGGCTGTTCGGATTCGTCTTGGGACTCCCGGGCTTCTTTTTCAAGTTGTTGGGCCGTCACGTCATCAGAAAGAAGGAGTGTCATGAATTTTAGCACTTCATCACTAAGACGGAAGTTTCTTTCAAGCTCTTTTACAAGATCGCCGGTTCCGCCGTAAGTGACACACACATAATGACCACGTAATTTTTTCTTGATTTCATAGGCAAGCTTTTTGTTACCCCATTCATCAAAATCTAAAAGGATACCCTTTTCTTTTGCAATGATATTTCTGACTTTATCAAAAAGCTCTAAACGAGCTTGATCCTTAAGATCAGGGTCAGAAATAAAAACAGTTTCATACTTCCTCATTTTTTCTCCTTACGGATATAAAGCCCTGACAATAAGTCAGAGCAAGGATTAATATAGAAAAAACAACACCCGCCTTTCAGGTGCTGTATAAAAACTATTTTGTATATCATTAAAACCTGTTTGGGTCAATAATAATTTGGTATAGTATTATCATTCACCAGACACTATTATTAATCCAGCAGTCCGTCATCAATAATTTGTTGAAAATGATCTTTGATTGTTTCTTCTACCGGTCTATAGGTCAGTTCCAAATTAGCAATACTGTATGAATTGTCAAAACTAATGGGTTGTCCAATATTTTTAGTAACATATCGTCTGGTAAACCCGAGAAAAGGTGCAATCAACCAGAACATGAATTTGGGGATTATTATTGTGGGTAAGGGATAATTTTTTTTAAACTGCTTTCGGATGATATCTGCAATATCCATCATTTTTATCGTCTTACCGACAAGAATATGCCTGCCTTTTGCTTCTGGTAAAAAACCCGCGTTGATATGGGCCTTTGCAACATCTCTTACATCCACAAAACTGGTGAATAATTTAGGTACGCCGGTTCGATAGGCGCCATTGCCAAACTCGATCATGGATTTAATGCTGAAGGAATCTTTTCTTTTTGATAATGACGGCCCGAAAATCCAGCCGGGATTGATAACGACAAGGTCCCATTGATCCTGGGATTGGGCAATTTCCCATGCTTCTTTTTCTGCAATGGTCTTTGAAAAGGAATAGGGATTATGATCAACACTGCTGGTCTCATTCCATTCATTTTCAGTAAAAATACCATTGGGTGTCTTTTTGATATCAATGGTATCTCCATAGATCGCTGCAACACTGCTGGTCAGGACCACCCTTTTTACACCGGGTGTCTGTTTTGCTGCTTGAAGGACATTTCTTGTCCCTAATTTTGCAGGCTTAATCAGTTCTGATTCAGGGTCTTTAAAACCTGAAATAAAAAATGGAGAAGCTGTATGGATAACAAGATCACAGTCTTGCATGGGGTCCTTAAAACTGCCTGTATCCAGCAGGTCGGCCTTAAAGATTGTTAACTGATTGTTTTTATCAAGCGCTTTAAGATGAGCTGTTTTTTCGGTATCTAAAGGATCACGTACTGTAGTATGAACACTCATACCTTCATCCAGCAGCATTTTAATGATCCATGAAGCAAGATATCCGCTTCCACCGGTTACCAAGGCTTTTTGGGGTTTATCAATCATTGGCATAAAGACTCCTTTTTTTTGCTCTCGATATTCTGTTTCATCTATCCTGAAATCCGTGAAATCATGGTTAAAGATCAATCTGCGATTGGGAAAGGTGGTTTTTT
>JAGLNZ010000377.1 GCA_023139225.1 Desulfobacula sp.
GAATATGGAGAAAAACTCATTGATGTCCTGGGGGATTCTCCTGATCTTGTGTTTGAACTGATTAAAGACCATGGGATTGAATGTGAAGCCCTTCGCAACGGAACCCTTCATTGTGCAGATTCCAAAAAGGGTTTAAAGGCACTTCAGCAGAGGGAAGAACAATGGCTGAAACATGGGGCGCCTGTGCGACTTCTTGGGCAGGATGAGGCTGCAGCCAAGACCGGCAGCAATTCTTTTTATGGAGCGTTGCTGGACAAACGTGCCGGAACCATTCAGCCGCTTGCCTATGCTTACGGACTTGCCAATGCAGCATTGAAGGCCGGGGCGCAATTGTATAACCAATCCCCTGTGGTCGGGTTTGAAAAGACCGGGGATGGATGGAAATTAAACACTCCCACAGGAACACTGACGGCAAATTCAGTAATCATTGCTGTTCCGGCATATCCGGGCCATGCATTTGAATCCAATAAAAAATCCATGGTAAGGATGAATTTCTTCCAGTTTGCCACCCCGCCGCTTTCAAAAGATATTCTAAAGACCGTATTGCCGGAGCGCCAGGGGGCCTGGGACACCAATCTGATCCTGTCTTCCTATCGCCTGGATGCTGCCGGACGACTCATTGTAGGCAGCGTGGGGACTGTGAAAGGCTTTGCCTGGGGCCTGCATGAAAACTGGGTAAAAAGAACCATTTCAAAAACATTTCCCCAGATTGGAGAACCGCAGCTGGAACATGGTTGGTACGGCACATTCGCCATGACCCCCAACCATATTCCGCGATTTTGTGTGCCGGATAAAAATATGGCAATGGTCACAAGTTATAATGGCCGGGGTATTGGTCCCGGGACCGTATTTGGAAAACTTCTGGCCGAGTATATAACCGGAGGCTCCCCTGAAGATATTCCATTGCCGATTTCAAAAAATGAACCAGTATGGTCTCGCCGTTTTTGGAATCCTTTTTATGAGACAGGTGCAAAATTATATCATTTTATCCAGCGCAGGATTTGAAAAAGAATATGCCCTAAATTCTATGCTGAAAAATTTTATAAAATTTGATATACTCCAAAAGTTATAAATTTTTTTGGAGTATATCTTGGAAGCATTAAACTGGTCCTTTATATATGGTTTTTTTTCTTTTGTCGCAGGATTTGTATCTGCATCGATTGCCATATACCTGTCTCCCCACTGGAAGCATAAAAGCATAAGACTATTAATGCTTTTAATGGTTGCTGTTTCCGTATGGTCTCTGGCCTATGGAATGGAACTTATCAGTCCAAACCTGGTGATAAAGCTTTGGTGGGTTAAAATTGAATATTTTGGAGCTGTTTGGGTCGGGGTCCTGCTTTTTAGTTTTATTTTAACGATTACATGGAAAAAATGGCAGTTGAACACAACAGGATATGTTTTGTTAAGCATTGTTCCGGTTATTGTCATTATCCTGGTATTAACAAATAGCGATCATCATCTGATGTGGAGCATAGCCTGGCTGGATCTGGGCGGCAGGGCACCTGCTGTGGCTTACACCAGGGAACCCGGATTCTGGGGCTATGTGGTTTTTGCCTATATATTGTTATTCTCAGCAACTATTATTTTAATACATGCCCTGATATCAGCCCGGGGAATTTTTAGAAAACAATTGGCCGCAGTGATGGTCGGAGTTGCGGTTCCCTGGCTTTCCAATATCCTGTATCTATTTGGTTTTGAAGGATTGAAATACTTAGACCTGACACCGGCTTCCTTTACGATCAGCGGCATCGCTTTTTCATGGGGGTTGATGCGATATGAAATGTTGAGCCTGATTCCTTTAGCCAATAAAGTTGTACTGGACAGTATGGGTGATCCGGTCATTGCATTGGATATGAATGACCGGATTTTAGACATGAATAAAACTGCCCATGCCATATTTAAAATAAAACCATTTACCCTGGCCAACAATGCGTTGAAAGATATCTTTCCTGTACTTTATAAGCAGGTTGCAAAGTACAGGCAGCATCACCCGGTTGAGATTGAAACATCATTTGCTGTCAATACATTGCCAAGGCAATGGAACCTGCGGATTTTTCCTTTGTTAAACAGGAAAGATAAACATATTGGCTGGCTGATTATTCTTAGGGATATTACAGACCGTAAAAATGCTGAAAATGCTGTTAAAGAGAGTGAAAAAATTCATAGAATAATGCTGGAAGCCTCTCCTAATCCGATCGTGTATTATAATGAAATAGGTGAGGTAACCTATCTTAATCCCGCATTTACCAGGGTGTTTGGCTGGAGTATAGATGAACTTTTTGGAAAAAGGATTGATTTTGTTCCAGAGGGAAACTGGGCGGAAACAAAAAAAGCATTACAAAAAACATTTGATCAGCCCGGAGGTAATTATGATTTTATCTCCCGCAGGTATACAAAAACCAAAGAAATCCTTGATGTCAGCATTAACTCTGCGTTGTACCGTGCAAAAGACGGAAGTTCCACCAGCATGGTGGTCAATATTACGGATATTACCAAAATCAAGAAGATTGAGCATGAACTGAGGAACACAAAGAATTTTATCAGGAGTATTATTAACTCAATGCCCTCCATTTTAATCGGTGTAAATTCAGAAGGGATTATTACACAATGGAATGCCGAAGCCCAGCGGTTAACCGGAATTCTTGCAGATCAGGCTGAGGGAAGTTTTCTCAAAGATGTTTTTCCTCAGCTTTCAGGCCATATATCCAATGTAAGGCAAACCATAGAAAAACAAAAGATTAGAAAGGAAACAAAGGTTACTTTAACACTAGGCAGTAAGATGATTCTGACGGATATTACAGTCTATCCGATTTTATCACAGATAGTTCAGGGAGCCGTCATCCGGGTAGATGATATTAGTGATCGGGTCAGGATTGAAGAAATGATGGTGCAATCTGAAAAAATGTTATCCGTTGGCGGCCTTGCTGCAGGTATGGCCCATGAGATCAATAATCCGCTTGCCGGCATCCTTCAAAATATTCAGGTCATCCGAAACCGTTTGACCAAGGATATGCCGGCAAATATAAAGGCTGCCAAGGAGTGCAAAGTTAACCTTGAAGATATTAAAGCCTATATGGAAAAAAGAAATATTTTTTCCATGATGGAACTTGCGACATCATCAGGTCATCAGGCCGCTCGGATTGTTGAAAACATGCTGTCATTCAGCCGGAAAAGCGATGGCCGTAAATCAACACACTATCTCCACGACCTCATGGAAACCACCATTGAACTGGTTAGAAATGATTATCGCATGAAAAAACAATATGATTTCCGTAACATTGAAATCGTAAAGGAATACCAGGAAAATATTCCGCCAATCCCATGTGAGAAAAGTGAAATTCAACAGGTATTTTTAAATATTTTAAAAAATGGAGCCGAGGCCATGGCAGATGCAGATGTCTTGTCCCCGAAAATTATTATTAGATATTTCCGGGAAGAGGATCTGGTGGTGTTTGAGATAGAGGATAATGGTCCGGGTATTGATCGAGAAGTAAAGAAACGAATATTTGAGCCCTTTTTTACCACCAAGGAGGTGGGTATCGGTACAGGATTGGGGTTGTCGGTTTCATATTTTATAATTGCAGAAAATCATGATGGCATGATGTCGGTTGAATCAGCTCCCGGCAAAGGAACAACCTTTGTGATAAAACTTCCTTTCAGATAGATAAAAAATACTCTTTAGTTTTAATTTAGATTGATATACTATAACCGGTGCATTATTTGTATCGGTTATACAAGTCTTTATTTTATAAAAAGATGGCGGCATGGACAAAGAAAAAAACAGTTTATCCAAAGAAGAAGTAATTTCTTTAAAATCCAGGTGGAACGAAAATCCTGATGCAGGGGAACCCGCTTTAACCCTTATGGTCAGACGGCTGAAAGCCGAATGCAAAAAAAATAATTCAAAACGGCCTTTACGACTTGATTTAAGAGGAATTACCTTGCTGAATGAAGACCTTTCAGGTCTTGATTTATCAGGATATGACCTGTCCTATGCCAATCTTAACCAATCTGATTTAACCGGAACGGTTTTAAGTTATTCAAAATTTCACAGGGCAAGCCTTGAGCAGACTATTCTTGATGAATGTGAGTTTATAGGGTCTGATTTAAGCTATGCAAGCCTGAATGAGTGCAGCGCGAAAAGGTGCGGGTTTGGTGGAGCAGATCTTTCCTTTGCAAGTATGATCAATGCAGATTTAAGTAATGCCACCTTAAGCCGGTCAAAATTAGTTCATGCAGATCTGAGAGCTTCCAATTTAGAGAAAGCGCGGCTTTCAGAAGTAGATTTGTCATGGGCAATCTTTACACGGGCTAAGCTTTTGGAAAGTGATTTAAAGCAAAGCAACGTCAAAGAGACAAATTTTGAACTGGCTGATATGCAGGGCTGCCGGATGCTGGGGATTAAAAATTTCAAAAAAGCCCGGTGGATTGGTGCTGATATCAGGGGATTGGACTTAAGGGGAGCCTTTCTTGTCAGACGCTATATTGCTGATGAGAATTATTTGTATGAATTTCAGACCAGTTCGCGTTTTCACAGGGCCGTATATTTACTGTGGTGGGCCTCTTCTGATTGCGGCAGAAGCCTTCTTAGATGGTTTGTATGGCTGCTTTGCGTTACTTTGATTTTTGCAGGTATCTATACACAGGTAGACATAGATTTTGGTGCACATGTGACTGTCTTTTCACCCATATATTTCAGTTTTGTTACATTGACCACCCTGGGATACGGGGATGCCGTTCCTGCATCCTTAACCGCACAGATTTTTGTGACATTGCAGGCCATTACAGGTTATATGGGGCTGGGGGGACTTTTAAGTATTTTAGGCAATAAAATGGCCCGGCGGGCAGAATAAATTAAACAGGATGGTATATGTTTTCATTTTTTAAAAACAAGGTTGATCCAAAAGCAAAATTAAAAAAAATATTAAAGGGATATCAGCTTCCCTCTTTTCCGGCAGTGATATTGCAGATATTACAAAAAATCAGAAGCCCGTATTCGTCTGCTTCGGATATAGCACAATCTCTTTCCCTTGATCCCGGTCTTTCCGTACGCCTTTTAGGTATTGCTAATTCTGCTGCATTTTCACCCATTAATAAAGTTGAGAACTTAACCCAGGCCATTGCCCTTGTAGGGATGTCACAACTGGAATCTCTGGTTTTGGGGGTCGGTGTTGCCAAGGGCATTCCAAAGCAGACGTGCCAGTGGCATGATCCGGCAGAGTTCTGGCTGACATCTGCAAGACGGGCAATACTGGCCAATGAGCTTGCCCAGATCCTCTGCCCTGCAAAAGAATCAGAATGTTTTACAGCAGCTTTTCTCCAGGATATGGCCCTGCCGTTTCTTGCCTGTCATCGAAGTGAAGATTATGATCCGATTTTGAAAAAATGGCATATTGAAGGAGGTGATCTTGCTCAATTGGAGCGGGAGGTCTTAGAATGGGACCATGCAGAAGTTGCCACATGGATCTGCAGCGAGTGGGGACTTCCTGAAAATATTGCGCTTGCCATAAAGAATCATCACAACATGAATGCCGGCATCGATCATGAAGCTTTAGGGCCCATCAGACTGGTTTCAATATTAAGGGAAGATGATTCAAATAACGGATTGGATGAAATGATCGCCAAGGCCGAGGGTGTTTATAATATTTCCGAAGAAAAAATGCAGTCAATTATTGAACCCGGTTTTGAGAAGGCCAAAGACCTTGCCCGAATGATCATATAGTTT
>JAGLNZ010000378.1 GCA_023139225.1 Desulfobacula sp.
ACGATTGGATGGGACTTATCAGATAAATAACGGGAATTGATAATGGGACCAATATCAAAAAAAATAATTGCCGGACTTAAGAAAGCTAAAAATCAAAAAATTATAGACCTTAAAGCGATTAAAGAAGCAAAAACATACTCACAAGAGCTCGATAAAACGGTGGTATCAGAAGATGAATTATTAAAGTACGATCCTCTCCATGCTGTTTATAGCTATGCACAAAACAAGATATCAGTCCTTGTAGAACAATTATCTGGGTTTCCTGCTTTATCAAAATTAACAAATACACTTGAACACGCAAATGATATTTATTTGCCGTCATCCCCGCCACGGAGCCCGCTTACAAAATCGTATTTTACATGCTGGGGATTTTTTGACCTTTGTATCGGAATTAAAAAAGAATCGTTTGGAACAGTCATCCTGGATCTATTGAAAAATTTAAAAGCAGACCTTGGGTTAATCAAAACTATTGAATGTATGCAAGACTCCAGGATGGGAATCTTTGTCCATAAGGGGCACTTGGATCGATATGTAATTTTAGAGGAATTGGTTACCGGAAGAGAAATAAAAGTTATTGTACCAAGCGGTTATCAGGGGAAAGAAGATGAAATATGGTATGCCAGGGTTATGCCAGAACCATTCCCAGATCTGAATTATAGATACTCATTAGTATTCACAACCCCATATATTCTTGTAGATATAAATGGCAATCTGGGATCTTCAGCAAAATGTGATGATTGGGAAGCGTTCTTTGATCGGAATTTAAAAACAGCAGGGGGGAAAAACAAAATCAGAGCATATGAATCTTTTATGAAATACGGGAAAAACAAATATTTTTGGAATGAATATATTTTTGAAGGTTATGTGAACTATCAAGAAGATATGATCATGCTTGCAGGATTTCCGGATAAGCCACTGAGTATGCCCCATTCAGAAGCAAGTCAGAGAGAACGAGGTGAGATATAAACATGAAAACAATCAACAGGACCGCTATCACCATCATTCCTAAAAAACTATACATTAATTGGGCGAATAGTTTTGATGATGCTGGAGAAAATTATGATCCTGAATTGATAATTGGTACGACAATATTGATGCCTGATGACTATGATGAATTCAATTATGAAAAATTTATTAAAAAACATTACAAAAAACTTTTTGAAGAGCAACTGGAATCATGGATAAGGGTCCCAGATTTGTGGCCAAAAAAAAGAAGCATTAAAATGTTTAAAGAATGGTTCGAGATTATCCCATCAGATATGATACTGGATTTTGGTTATGATGAAATTGAACAAGAAGATTATTGAAAAAAAGGATTTATATGTTTGATTTAAAATTACCGGATTTCGAAATAATTGTCTGGATCAATAATAATGATTTTGGGGGGAAATTGAAGAACGGAATATTTGCAATAACAAAGGATCTTGAGGTCTATGATTATTCTGAGGCTAAAGATAAGATAGTATATCATTGGGTAGTGAATTCCTGGATACAAACAATGGTTTTAGGCGGACAATTAAAAGACTTTATAGGAAATCCTAATCTGATATTTCTCAAGCTTAAAGCGAATAATGATTCAAGTATTGATGATATTATTTTTATAGATGATAGAAAAATGAGGAGCCATGACAAAAAGAAAAGCTAAACCAGAAAAAGATTTAGAAAAAGCTTACTCTCAAAAAGATTTCGTGGCCAAATTAAGGCGGCTTGCTGATTCACTTGAAAAGAATAAAAGGTTCAGGATACAAATTGCTGGTGAAAGGATCTCTGTCCCACCCGATGCTATTTTTAATATTGAACATGAAAGAGAGGGAGATAATGAAGAAATTGAATTTCAGTTAAAATGGATGGTGCCTGAAAAATAGTTTCAAATGTTTTGATACCTGTATGCAGGAAGCGAATCAATTAAAATTTCTAAATAATTGGAAAATATGCATTTTCAAACAACACCAACTGGAAAAAACTATGACCATATCAATACAAGAATCAGATTGGAAATATCTAAGAAAAAGAGAAGTCGATATGCTCGCCACCCTTTGCGGCAGAATCAATGAACAATCAAAAGATATTCTTAATGATCAATCTGAATCCGAGCATGAAAAATATTTAAAGATGTATGATCATATCAAAAAGTCAGATAGGATCGTTGCCGATTGTTTTAATGATTGGCGCAGATCAAATATCTGGCTAAAAATTCAATTTCTCAGACACCATGATCTTTTAACAGATGAGCACCTGGATCAAATGTCGGATGATGTTAGAGCCCTGGTTGAACATTATCAATCGTGAAATAAATAAAACATGGAAATATATTGATCAAGATGGGGATTGATTATAGCCAGTAGTCCGGTCTTTTCAGACTTCCCTTTTAAGCTTATCCGATATCACAAAACAAGATCAAGATTAGAGATTGTATCCTTGATATTTTGAATGTATCCTGACAATCTCGATTAGGATAATCATTGAGCGGAAAAATGGAAAACTCAATTTTTTGTATTATAAAAATTAATAGAGAGAATGCCTCGTGATGTGTTTTTTTGTTGTTTTAGTTGAACCACTCTCAATTGTTTTAGCAAGTCAAATCATTTCTTAACAATGTAAAATCAGCTGTTTTATCTGGCTTATATGTGTGATGATACCTGATAGTTTCATCGATCATATTTTCGTCACGAGAGCTAAAAATTTTTGGCTTTCTGTTTTCAATATTCGCAACACCATATTCAAACTCTTGATTATTAATTTTTCTGTCAGACATAATGTCCTCAACGTCTACAGTATAGTCAAGATCTCTACCATCACGCCATTGATTACCATGAAGCCTTTTTATATAAATTTTGATAGTTGGTTTGAGTTCAATTCGATTGAGAATTTGCAAAATACAGATTGGAAGCACCTGAAACTGATAATTAGTAGCCGACCGGAAACCCCCGTTTCCGGTTTGGGAGATCACGCCAGACAATGAAATTTCTCGAATGTTTTCGTTCCTCACGGGCATATGTTGGATGCAATAATTCATTTATGGCTGTCTTTGATAATTTTGATAGACGTTGGACATAATTATCCTGTATGCAATGCTTGTAAATATTTGTGGGTAATTTTTTAAGCGGCTTTACACTGAGACCGCTGAAGCTGTTTTAATTTTTTTGTTGGATATCGTGCCCTATGATCTGAAGATTCCTTGATAGAACAGCAAGGCCTACATACCGCTTAAATCCTTGGATACCATGATCAAGGCATCGGCCCAAACCATGGTTCTCCAATCCGTTGATTGCTGGTTCCACTGCTGAGTGTTCCCTTTTACGGCGAATAAATTCTTCAGATGTTTCTTCTTTTTGCTCACCCTTGTTTACGCTTCCCCTTTTTCGGAAGGACCAAAGTCTCAAGCATATTTTTTAATTGTTTCTTGTTGCTGGGAGTATAAAATCCTTTATCAGCAGCTCGAAACGCCTGTAAAATCAGGTGGAATACGCTCAAAATCGATCTCTCACGCCGGAAACCGGGGTTTGGTCACCAAGACATTGTCTTATATGCTTGAGTAACAAATGAGGACTTTGTGAATTGACATTGTAAAACGCCAGTTTTTTGTTTCTCTTTACTTTTTGTCATACATGTATTATATATATGACAAATTGTAAAGAAAAAATGAAAGGGGAAAGCATGTTATCTGTAAGATTACAAGGTGATTTTGAAGATAGACTGAGAAATTTATCAGAAAAAACCAACAGGACAAAAGCCTTTTATGTTAAAGAACTTTTTAATAGACATTTTGAAGAATTGGAAGATATCTACCTTGCAGAATCAGCACTTGAAGAATTTAAACAAAGCGGGGAAAAAGCAATTTCTTTAAATAAAATGAGAACAGCACTTGACCTGGATAATTAAATTTATACCAAAGATAAAAAGAGAGCTTAAAAAGCTTGATAAAAAAGATTCTAAAAATATTTTGGATTTTTTAGAAAATGAAGTCCTGCCTTTGGAAGATCCCCGAACTATTGCAATAAAATTAAAAAAGAATCTGAAAGAATTTTATAAATTCAGAGTTGGGAATTTTAGAATTATTGCTGATATCCAAGACAATCAACTTCTTATATTGGTTGTCAGGATAGCAAACAGAAAAGATGTATATAAAAAAAAATTTAAACAGCCTTCACAAGAGACAAAAATAATTTCATTAGCTGATTTAAAAAATAAATCTAAAAAATAATAGAACTATGAACCATTACAAGCTGATGATAAAATTCAACCGATTGTATAATCATCGAATTATTTTGTCAGCTCATTGCAAAAATGGGTTAAAATAAATCCGGAGGAGTATTCTCCCTTCGAGTCCACTGTGCCTAAATTGTGCCCGTCAAGGTCAAAAATTTCCAAATGGTTCCAAACAGAACCAAAAGTTAAGTTAAAAAGTTGTTTATATTCAACATGTTAAAATTATAGCAAAATCTGAATCTTAAGTTTTTGCTCTTCGAATCCATAGGTCGCCCGTTCGAATCGGGCCGGGCGTACCACTAATACCAAGGATTTTCATATTTTACTGAAAACCTTTTGCTTTAAATTGGGTTTATTTACACATATTCTAATCTCTTTAATATAAGCGTTCAAACTTGATCCTTTCAAGCAAGATATTAACTCTGTCAACATTGTTCCAAAAAAGTATTTATTTTCTTTCAAAACCCGTATAACTGTTCGAGATTGGGATTTTAGACAAGAGAAAATTTTTATCATAAGAGGTTACAACTTAATGCTGATGGGGGTCAATTTTGGATGCTGTTTGACAGAAATATATCGTTGTCATTTTTTTGGGTACGCTGTATGCTATAAATCATGAATATTAATGAGCATATTAAATATTGGATTGATAGTTCTGATGATGATTTTCAGGCCATGATCCATTTGTTCGAAAAAGGAGATAATACTTGGTCTTTGTTTGTTGGGCATCTGGTTCTTGAAAAATTGCTAAAGGCATGGTACGTCAAAGTCAATTCAGACACGCCTCCTTTTATCCATGATCTTGTTCGGTTAGCTGAAAAAGGGAATTTAATACTCGGTGATGACCAAAAGGATATTTTAGATACCATATCTGCTTTCAATATCCGGGGAAGATATGATGACTATAAAAGAGAATTCCACAAAAAATGCTCAAATAGTTTTACAAAAAAATGGGTTGAAAATATCAAGGAGTTCAGAGAATGGATAAAGAAACAGCTTCTCAAATAGCTCGAAAATATATTGAATTTATTAAAAAAAAAGATCCTAATGTGAAAAAGGCCTATATTTTCGGTTCATATATTAAAGGTACGGCCAAAGAAGACAGCGATATTGATCTGGCAATAATTTTTAAAAATCTTACAGATACATTTGACATGCAGGTTCAATTAATGAAGCTTAGAAGAAAATTTGATACCAGAATTGAACCTCATGCATTCAGGGAGTCTGATTTTCATATTTCAAATCCTTTGGCCAATGAAATATTGAAGACCGGTTTAGAAATAGTTTGATAAGGAATAACCCCTCTTTGTGATGGGGAGAGGTTATCCCTTGGCTTTGAAAGGAGCATTATATAAAATACTATATGGATCGAATCATCTCAATTATTTGATCAACCGAAGCAACCGGGTGGGTTGAAAATTCACAATAAGGGTTATATTGCTGTACCATTTTAGCAATTTCAACCTCGCTTCCTTCAACAATACAATAGCCCCTGCCTTCACCAACATAACAACCCCAATCCTTTGTTAAGCCTACCTCAATATCTTGTTGAACAAATTCCATCAAAGCTGCAAATCCCTGACCGCGTTCTTGAGGATCAATCGGGATAAGAGAACTGTTTAATCTCCAATGCATTAAATATTTTCCCATTATTTATTTCCTTTCCTATGATTATAAAAAGTATGTTTTGTCTTCATATTCCCATGAAAATACATTTCAAAAAAAATGAGATGAAGCCTTAACCGTCAAAGCGGATTGGTTCCGGAACAATAGGAGATGGTCCCATAAGCTCAAATTTAATATTCAATGCATAATCCCGAAGTTCCTGATTCACCTTTTGAATAGTTTCATTTTCCATCCAGGTTG
>JAGLNZ010000379.1 GCA_023139225.1 Desulfobacula sp.
CATCCTGATCTTCATGGTAACGACTGCAGCGAAATGATCGTAAAAAGACAGGAACGATTTATCAAGATTAAAAAGTCTTATGAATATTTATTTTTAAAGTTACAAAAAGATAACCGTGTAATAAAGAAGAAAACAGCCGCAAAAGAAATCAAAAAACCAAAGATAATTGCTGTGGGCGGAGCAAAGGGTGGAATAGGCAAAAGTATATTTGCTTCCAATTTGAGCGTATATCTTTCCGGCAAGGGTTTTGATACGGTTGCTGCTGATTTTGATCTGGGAGGTTCCAATCTCCACCTTTTCCTTGGAAAGACTCACTTAAAAAAAAATATTAATGATTATCTTTCTAACAAAGCCTCCAGCTTAAAGGACATAATGGTAAAAACAAAATATGGTCCTCGATTAATTGGGGGAAACAGCTCTCAGTTAGGTACGGCGAATATAAGTTTTACAAGAAAATTAAAATTATTACGGGCGATTCGAAACATCAGGGCAGACTATGTTGTCATGGACCTTGGCGGTGACACATCCTACAATGTCCTGGACTTCTTTCTGGCTGCAGACCTCGGTATAGTAATGACCACCTGTGATCCTGCTTCATACCTTGATGCATACTCTTTTATCAAGGTCGCTCTATACCGAAAACTCAATAGGCTGTTCGGCCCGGAATCCATGTATGCCGGTAAGACAGATAATGTTTTGAAAAAACTTATTCATGAAACTGTTCTGTCAAAAAATAATCCTCTGGTAGGAGATATAGAAGAACTTATCAGGAAGATCAAAAAAGAACATCCCGGGTCAATGAATACAATAAAAAAGGTGCTCTCAGATTTCATTCCCCAGCTGATTGTAAATAAAGTCACAAATGAAAAAGCGGCTTTAGGACCTGTAAGGAGAATCCAGGAAGTATCCAGAAAAAAGCTCTCTATTAATGTGGGATATCTTTGTTCTTTTCCATTTCAAAATGATATTGAAAAAAGCGCCAGGACACTTGTCCCATGGATTTCCAAAGTGCAGGACAGCAGGCTTACAAAAAAAATTGACAGCATAGCTGCCAGGCTTCTGGCCAACAGATTCAAGGAAGCTTAAATGGCTCCAGGAGTGCCATTGTTTTATAGTCTGTTGTGTCACATTGAATAGGCGTCATGGAAATATAGTTTTGTGATAAGGCACTGACATCCGTATCTGGTTCACTATCCGCTTGATATGGGCTGCCATACCAGTAATAAGACCTGTCCTTGGGGTCAATTCGTTTGTTAAATTGCGTTGAAATATTATTAGAGTCCTGCCGGGTAATTTTGACTCCACGCGCCTTATCCAAAGAAATATCAGGTGCATTGATATTTAAGAAGGTCCCTGAAGGAAGGTTGTAATCACATATTTTGTCCAAAAGGTCGTCTATAAATCGGGACATACCTTGATAATCTACAGTCTTTGATCGTTCTATGGAAACAGCCATACTCAATAAACCATTTAAAGCGGCTTCCCTGGCAGCTCCTGCAGTACCCGAATAGTTAATGTTAACCCCGGTATTGCTGCCCGGATTAATCCCTGCAATAACCAGGTCGGGCGGTGTGGTGTAAAGTTTAAATAAAGCCAGTTTAACACAGTCTGCCGGAGTTCCGGTGATGGAATAGCCCTCGCCGGAATTTAAATGTATTTTGTAAATTCTTATGGGTTCATTAAGGGTAATACCGTGACCCACAGCGCTTTTCTCTCTCTCCGGCGCCACCAGAATAATTTCATGGTGTGAGCACAGCGTTTCGTACAATGCCTGAATTCCCGGAGCATTGTATCCGTCATCGTTGGTAAGAAGAATTTTCATTGTTTTACTTATGGATTTGGCTTCTTATTTATCCTGTCCCTTAACTTGCCGGCACATTTAAAAGTCACAACCCTTCTTTTTCCCAGCACCATATTCTCACCGGTTGCAGGGTTTCTTCCTTTACGCTGTGATTTTTCATTTACTAAGAATTTTCCAAACCCTGTAATCATTATATCTTCCCCGGATGCCAGGGTTGATTTTATAATTTCCAGCATGGTTTCAACTATTTTAGCGGCGTCATGTGTTGGGGGATGGAGTTTCTCTGATACTTTTTCAATGATCGTTGCTTTTGTACAGGCCAATGTTTGACGGCTCCTTTTTTAAGTCTTTAAAATTTAATGGAATATTTACTTTTATTAAGAAGAGTTGTCAAGAAATATACAACACAGATAAGTTGTAAAAAATAATTTTCTTTTAAACATTAAGTTGACATTAAATTTTTTTCAAGCTACTTTTTGGTGTTAACACAATTTATTTTTACAATGGCGTAAAAATAGATTTTTATATGACAAAGGTGTCTGCTTCGGGTTCTAACCGGGGAGGATGCCTTTTTTTATTTTCAGGAAATCATTTCAACGAGGAAATGTAAAAAAGCTAACAAAGTTGTGAAAAAGGAGACAAAATTATGGAAATGAGATTTTCAAAAGGAAATGATGCCCTGGGAACCAAAAATCGGGGGAATGCCTGTGAATCAGGTCTTTGTACATTATGCCGGGCAGATTGCAAAGGCAAGTGTGAAACATGGCTGTCCAGCATGGTTGGAAGAAAATTGTTATATCCCAGAAGTTTTGGCCTGGTTACTGCCGGTGCAAACAATACCACCCATATAGGGGTGTCATATAATTCTTTGAGGATTCAAGGGTATGCATATGGCTCTGCCGGACTTACCGGGGATATGACAAATAATCCCGACGATTGTATTTTCCCAAATGTCAGCCTTGAAACCGAGTTTGGGAATCAAAAAAAGACAAAAATTCGCATGCCCATGATGACAGGCGCTTTGGGCTCAACTTTTATTGCAGAAAAATACTGGGACTCCTTTGCCATTGGTGGAGCATTGATCGGTATCCCGGTGGTTATAGGCGAGAATGTGGTGGGTGTGGACAGAAATTCTGAAATCGGTCCACAAACGGATAAAAAAGGTAAAATTATTAAAGCACCCGAGCTTGACCGGAGAATAGACACCTATTTAAGGTATTTCGATGGATTTGGTGCTATTATTGTTCAGCTTAATGTTGAGGATACACGAAACGGTGTGGCAGAATATGTCGTGGATAAATACGGGGACAAGTGTATCATTGAGTTAAAATGGGGCCAGGGGGCTAAGAATATTGGCGGTGAGATACAGGTTAGATCACTTGAATATGCCATGTTCCTGAAAGACCGCGGGTATGTGGTTGATCCGGACCCGTCACTGCCCGAGGTCCAGCAGGGATTTGAGCAGGGAGCAATTAAGTCTTTTGCCCGTCACAGCCGTCTGGGCGCCACCAACCTTTCTACGATCAGCGCAGTTCAGGAAGATTTCATGAACTCTGTGGAATACCTGCGTGGTATCGGGTTTGAAAGAATTACTTTGAAAACAGGCTCTTATGGTATGGAAGAGCTGGCAATGGCCATTAAATTTGCCACAGATGCGCAGCTTGATCTTTTAACGATTGACGGTTCCGGCGGGGGAACCGGGATGAGTCCCTGGAATATGATGCAAAGCTGGGGTGTTCCTTCCATTAATCTTCATTCAAAAGCCCATGAATATGCCAGTATTTTATCAGCAAAAGGGAAAAATGTTGTTGACATGTCTTTTGCAGGCGGATTTGCTCTTGAAGATCATATTTTTAAGGCATTGGCCTTGGGCGCTCCTTATACAAAACTGATTTGCATGGGCAGAGGCATTATGATCCCGGGATTTTTAGGGGCCAACATAGAGGGCGCCATTTATCCTGAGCGGCGGGCGGCAGTAAACGGTAACTGGAATGAATTGCCGAAAACGGTTCTGGAAGTTGGAAAGACTGCGGATGAAATTTTTGCAGGTTACCATGACCTTGTGAAAAAACTGGGTAAAGATGAAATGAAGAATATTCCTTATGGTGCCATTGGGTTCTATACACAGGCGGATAAGCTGGCCTGCGGCCTGCAGCAACTCATGGCAGGGGCAAGGAAATTTTCCTTGAATCAAATTACACGCCATGAAATTTTTTCAGGTAACAGGGAAACAGCTGTCGAAACAGGCATTCCCCATGTGTCTGATGTTAATAATGAAAGTGCAAAAAAAATATTGAATTCATAAAAGAGATATTTGTTTGAATATAAAAGGGCCTTGTATATCTTTGCAAGTGCCCTTTTTATTTTAAATGTCAACTTGAAGCCTAAGTCATTTTTTCAATGGTTTCCATTGCGATTTGAAAGACTTTTTCATTAAAGCGGGACTTTAAAGCATGATTCAGCATTTCTTTATTAATGGCTTTTTCTCTTTTGGCCATAACTCCAAGGGAAGCCAGCGCCCAGTCCTGTTTTTTGATTTTTAGTGCCTTAAAGTCAATTTCAACAACATTTGCACTGGTTTCAGGAATGGTAACGCTCTTTTCCTTTAGCACAAACGTGTCTGGTTTCAGGGTTGCAAATATGTTTTTTCTTCGCTGGACACCCTCATCACTCAATGCCAGGAGGACAGTCGGGGATTTGATGCCGGTGTAGCCAATTTTTTCAGGAGAAATCAGGATTTCACTGACAGACTGTCCTCTGAGAACAGTGATATTATAGTCGTTTTTCATTGATACATTCATGCCGGCGCAAAGACCGGCGTAACAGACAATATCACCGGCAGTTACAATCCGCATGCCCGCACTGCCTAAAATAACCACCTCCTGCCGCTGGTAATCTTTAAGAGTGATTTTCTGTTCTATGGCAAGCGGTTCGGGAAAGATATTTTTTTCTTTTGCCAGCGCCCTGTAACGGTCACCATATTCAGGCCTTTGATTTTTTTCTATGACACCATAGTTTTCAGGAAGATCTGCTATCATCTGATCAAGGCCTTTGGGTGTCAGCTGATTTTTTTTGGTGTAACGCCCGGTGCACATGCCCAGGGTTTCAATGATTGAAAATCCTTTGTGTTCAATAGCCCTGGTTATTTTTTGGGCCAGGCCGGCATCATGGCCCGAGCATTTGTCAATATAAGTTGCACCCGCACTTTTGGCAATGGCGCAGATATCAAGGGGAATCTCTGCCTGATTGAGAAATTGTGATCCCACTATTGCATCTGTGGGTGTGGTGGCAGAGTATTGTCCGCCGGTCATGCCAAAGTTAAAATTATTAAGAATGATCAGGGTGATATCAAGATTTCTTCTACAGGATGCCAATACATGGGCACCGCCGATACCTAAGCCCCCATCGCCCATGGTGACAATTACGTTCAGCTCAGGATCGGCAAGCTTCAGGCCCGATGCATAGGTCAGAGCCCTGCCGTGAATTCCGTGGAGAGCGTGTACGTTAAAGAAGGTATCAAAAAGACCTGAGCAGCCGATATCAGTAACAATAACGGTTTTATCTGCCGGAAGGTTCAAAAGGCCAAAGGCTTTATCAAGACCTTTGGTGATTCTTTCATGGGTGCATCCGGGACAATAAACAAGGGGCCTTGTTTTATTTAAATAACTATTCATTTTCAATGACCTCCATTATTTTTACGGGCGTGATCAATACACCGTTCATCTGGCCGTAAAATGCTACTTTTTTATCACAAAGCACCCGCTTTATTTCATTGACATATTGTCCCAGGTTCATTTCAATGACGACAATGCGTTTAAAGGGTTCGGCTTTTTTAATCAGGAGCTCTTCCGGTACCGGCCACAGGGTTTTAAGGGTTAAGGTGGAGACAGGTTT
>JAGLNZ010000038.1 GCA_023139225.1 Desulfobacula sp.
TGATCATCTCTCGCCAGTTCACATATGCAAGTTTTTCAGATGACATTTATATCTCCTGAATAAATATTTGGATAAACCATATCAACGATCTGCCTATTTTGAATAAAGCTCTACAATTAATTGTTCCTGAATAGGAAGTGTAATATCTTCACGTACAGGAACCCCAACGACTTCGCCTTTAAAATTCTCTTTATTTATTTCAAGCCATTGTGGAATACCGCGTCTTACAATGGCATCCAAAGAGTCTGAAATAGTTTGAATTTTCTTTGATTTCTCACGAAGTTCAATCACATCACCTTTTTTCACCTGAAAAGACGGAATATTAACTTTTTTACCATTTACGGTAAAATGATTATGTCTTACAAAGTGTCTGCCCTGATTTCTGGAATTAACAAATCCCATTCTAAAAACAGTATTGTCAAGGCGCGTTTCCAAAAGGCTCAATAGGTTTGTACCTGTAATTCCTTTTTTTCTATCCGCTTTTTTGAAAGAAAGTCTGAATTGCTTTTCTGATATTCCGTAAAGCCTTCTGACTTTCTGTTTTTCTCTGAGCTGGATTCCGTAATCTGATAATTTACTTCTTCTCTGTCCATGCTGCCCAGGGGGATAGCCTCTTCTATCAAAACTGCATTTATCTGAAAAGCATCTATCACCTTTCAAAAAAAGCTTCATATTTTCGCGTCTGCATTGCCGGCAAACAGAACCTCTATAGCGTGACAATATTTTTCTCCTTTATCAAACAGGTATTTTTATACTCTTCTTCTTTTTGGCGGACGGCACCCATTATGGGGAACCGGGGTAACATCTTTGATCATGGATATAGTGAATCCAAGCGCATGCAATGCCCTTAAAGCAGATTCTCGACCAGGCCCCGGGCCTTTAACATATACGCCAATATTTTTCATACCGTGCTCCATTGCTTTTGCACCGGCATCTTCTGCAACCAGTTTTGCGGCAAAAGGTGTACTTTTTCTTGAGCCTTTAAATCCCTGCCTGCCTGCACTGGACCATGAAATGGTATTTCCGTTTTCATCGGCAATTGTCACGATTGTATTATTAAAAGTTGATTGAATGTGCACAATGCCGGTAGAAATATTCTTTCTTACCCGTTTTTTGGATACAGCTTTTTTAGACTTTTTTGCCATAATTAATAGTACCTTTTTAGATTATCCTACTTTTTCTTTTTAACCGCAGTCCTTTTTGGACCTTTTTTAGTTCTGGCGTTTGTACTGGTTCTCTGACCACGACAGGGAAGTCCTTTACGATGACGTAATCCTCTATAACATCCCAGGTCCATGAGTCTTTTAATATTCATGGATACTTCGCTTCTAAGTTCACCTTCAACCTTATACTCGGCATCAATGACTTTTCTGATGTTGTTAACCTGTTCTTCGGTCAGGTCATTTGCTTCTGTAGTAGGATCAATACCTGTTTTTTCAAGTATCAGCTTTGATCTGCTTGTGCCTATTCCATAGATATAGGTTAAAGCTATCCATGCATGCTTATTTCTTGGTAAATCTACTCCTGCAATACGTGCCAAATTTCTTTCCCCCTATCCCTGCCTCTGTTTATGGCGTTTGTTAATACAAATAACTCTTATGACACCACGTCTTTTTACAATTTTACAATCTCTACATATTTTTTTTACAGATGCTCTAACTTTCATCCATTTACTCCTAAACTAAAATTCTTTATATTATATAAAATTAATATATTTATTTATATCTATATGTAATTCTGCCCCGGCTTAAATCATAAGGTGAAATTTCTACCGTCACCCTGTCACCTGGCAAAATCTTAATAAAATGCATTCTCATTTTGCCTGAAATATGAGCAAGTAATACATGTTTATTTTCAAGCTCAACTTTGAACATGGCATTCGGCAGTGTTTCAAGTACTTTCCCGTCAACCTTGATGGCTTCTTCTTTTGCCATAGTTATATTAATCTCCTTAGGTTTAGAACGTTTTAATCAGGACCTGCCTTTAATTTTTTTGGAACCGGATCTTCCCAAAAATCCATCATAATTACCTGTAATCAGATGGGATTCAATCTGGGAAATAGTATCAATTGACACACCCACTACAATCAAAAGGGCTGTGCCCCCAAAATAAAACGGGATATTAAATTTACTCATCAAAAAGGTTGGCAAAACACAAACAGCAGACACATAGATTGCACCTCCGAGTGTAATTCGTGTCAATACTTTATCGATATACTCAGACGTTCTTTTACCTGGCCTGATTCCAGGAATATATCCGCCATTCTTTTTCATATTTTCGGCAACATCTTCCGGGTTAAACTGTACCGCTGTATAGAAAAAACAAAAGAAAATAATAAATCCTATATAAAGAAGATAGTACCAAACCGTTCCCGGGCTGAACATGGCTGCCACTGTTTTCATGATCGGCATATTGATAAACTGTGCCAAAGTTGTCGGAAACATAATGATTGAAGATGCAAAAATAGGCGGTATAACACCGGCAGTATTAATTTTTAACGGAAGATGCGAGGTTTGCCCCCCATACATCTTTCGACCCACAACACGCTTGGCATAATGGACCGGTATTCGCCGCTGAGCCTGCTCCATATAAATAATGGCAGCAATAACGGCGACCATTAAAACAACGAGGATAATAATTGCAAAAATTCCCATTTCACCGGTTGTCATAAGCCGAGCCGTGTTTCCCATTGCAGATGGCATACTTGCAACAATACCTGCAAAAATAATCAGGGAAATACCGTTTCCAATTCCTCTTTCGGTAATCTGTTCTCCAAGCCACATGATAAATGAAGTACCGGCTGTAAGCGTAATGATGGTGACAAGTCTGAAACCCCAGCCGGGATAAGGGACAATATCAATACCAGCGGGTGAGCTCATGGATTCAAGCCCAACACTGATACCCAACCCCTGGATAATGCTCAGCAACACTGTTCCATATCTTGTATACTGGGTTTTCTTTTTACGACCTGCGTCACCCTCTTTTTTAAGCTGTTCAAGGTGCGGTACAACTACCGTCATCAGCTCTAAAATAATAGAAGCACTGATATAAGGCATAATTCCTAATGCGAATATGGAAAATCTTTCCAATGCACCACCTGAGAACATATTGAACATTGAAAACAACGTTCCTTCAGCTGCTGCAAAAAAAGAGGAAAGTGCTGCACCGTTAACCCCGGGTGTGGGAACGTGAATACCGATACGGTAAACAAACAGCAATGCTAATGTAATGAAAATCTTTCTTTTAAGCTCAGGAAGTTTAAATAAATTCTGGTAGCTGCTCTCGATCATTTATTGATTCCTTACATCACTTCTATTAATGTTATTCTATACTTCCACCGGCAGATTCAATTTTTTCTTTGGCAGTTTTGGAAACAAGAATATTTTTTAAAGAAAATTTCTTGGTTGTTTCACCCAGGCCAAGGATTTTAACGCCATCAACACGGCCTTTTACTATTCCGACTTCTCTTAAGGCATCAATATCAATGGTTGACCCATCTTCAAATCTATCCAGATCTCTTACATTTAAAACAGCATTCTTTGTTTTAAATATATTGAAAAATCCTCTTTTTGGAAGCCTTCTGTAAATCGGCATCTGACCGCCTTCAAATCCGGGTCTTACATTGCCGCCTGATCTTGCTTTAAGACCTTTATGGCCGCGTGTACTTGTTTTGCCCATACCGGATCCCGGGCCTCTTCCTACTTTCTTCCTGTTTTTTCTAGACCCTTGGGCAGGTGCTAAATCATGAAGCTGCATATTACACCTCCTCTACTTTCACGAGATGTGAAACTTTTTTAACCTGTCCCCAAATCACAGGATCAGCATTATGTTCAACAGTATGATTCATTTTTCTCAATCCTAGGGAACGAATAATCCGACCATGTTTAGCAGGTCTTCCTATGGTGCTTTTAATTTGCGTAATTCTAATTCTATCAGCCATTTTTCAGTCCTTATTAAATATCTTCAGGTCTAAGACCACGACGTTTTGCCACTTCTTCTTTTGAACAAAGTGATAAAAGCCCTGCCATTGTTGCCCGGACAATATTCTGAGTGTTATGGGTTCCGATACATTTTGTCAGGATATCCGTAACACCGACTGCCTCAAGAACCGCACGTATCCCGCCACCTGCTATCAAACCCGTACCAGGAGATGCCGGTTTAAGCAATACCCGGCCGGCACCTGCTTTGCCGACAACCTCAAAGGGAATCGTTCCATCAAGTAAAGAAACTTTGACCATATTTCTTTTTGCTTTTTCCATGCCTTTTTTAATTGCTTCGGGCACCTCTTTTGCTTTTCCAAGGCCGTAACCGACACTGCCCTCACCGTCACCAACAACAACAAGTGCACTAAAGCTAAAGTTTCTGCCACCTTTAACCACTTTTGCAACACGATTGATCCTGACGACCTTATCAATTAATCCATTATCTTCCATCTGCTGTCTTGCCAAGGGTGTTCCTCCAAATTTTTAAAAATTCAATCCGGCTTCGCGAGCTCCATCTGAAAGCGATTTGATGCGGCCATGATATAAAAATCCATTCCTGTCCAGGACTACTTTTGTAATTCCCTTATCAAGAGCTCTTTTGCCGATAAGGCTTCCAATAGTTTTCGCAATTTCTGCCTTTTTGCCCTCTACCTTATTGTCCTTGAATTCCTTATCAAGGGTAGATGCAGATACAAGTGTAACCCCTTTAGTATCATCAATGATCTGGGCGTAAATATGCTTTGAACTTCTGAACACGCTCAATCTTGGGCGATCCTGGCTGCCAAAAATATTTTTTCTGATTCTTTTTTTTCTCTTAAGCCTTGATACAAGCCTTGGTGATGTATTTCCCATAATCTTTATATTCCCACCTTTTATTCCTTACCTGCAGTCTTACCAGCTTTTCTGATAATTCTTTCACCAGCATACATAATGCCTTTGCCTTTGTAAGGCTCGGGAGGTCTAAGATCTCTTATGTTTGCTGCCGTCTGGCCAAGAAGCTCCTTATCAATACCCGACAAAGTAATTTGTGTGTTCTTCTCTACATTTGCTTGAATTCCATCAGGAATTTGAAAATCAACAGGATTGGAATATCCTACATTGAGTATAAGGCTTTTACCTTTTACTTCTGCACGATAACCAATACCGGAAAGAACAAGCTTTTTCTCATACCCGTTTGTAACCCCTGTTACCATATTGGAAATAAGGGATCTGAATAATCCTTGCAAAGCAACTTTCTTCTTATTACTTGTATCTGTACTAACAGTGACTACACTATCATTAATATCGATTTTAATAGCCGGGTGCAATTCACGTTCAAGATTACCTTTGGGTCCTTTGATGGAAATGACATTCCCATTTAAAGCAAACTGGACCTTATCTGGAAGCTGAACCGGCTTTTTCCCTATTCTAGACATATATTACTCCTGTACTACCATACGTTACAAAGAATTTCACCGCCGACGTTCGCTTCTATAGCCTGCTTATCTGTCATCAACCCTTTTGAGGTTGAGACAATTGATATGCCCAGGCCATTTAAAACCGGCTTAATTTGTTTTGATTTATAGTAAACCCTGCAAGAAGGCTTACTCACTCTTTCAATTCCAAAAATTGTGGGCTGACTCTCAGATACATATTTTAAATAGACACGAACTACCCCTTGTGTCTCATTCTCAAGAAATTTAAAATCCTTGATATATCCTTGCTCTTTAAGCACCCGCACCATTTCCAGCTTAATCTTTGATCCGGGGATATCCACTTTAGCAAACCCTGCCTTACCACCATTTCTTATGATTGTGAGCATGTCTGCAATTGGATCACTAATTGCCATTTTAAAATCTCCTTAAAATCCGCTGATATAATTTTTTTTCTAATTTGTAAGATTACCAACTTGATTTGGTAACACCCGGAAGCTTGCCTTCTGATGCAAGCGTCCTAAAACAAATTCTGCAAATACCAGCTTTTCTAATAAATCCTCTTGGTCTACCGCATAAGGGGCATCTGTTATAAGAACGTACTGAAAACTTAGGTTTTCTTTGCGCCTTTGCGATTAAAGCTTTTTTAGCCAAGCCTTCCTCCTTAAGATCCTTAATTTTTGAAAGGCATCCCAAAAAATTTCAGGAGCGCTTTGCCTTCCTCATCAGTTTTAGCTGTCGTTACAATAGTAATATTAAGACCTTTGATACTATCGGTCTTATCGTATTCAATTTCAGGGAATATAATGTGCTCTGTAATTCCAAGGGTATAATTACCCCTGCCGTCTAAAGCTTTTCCTGATATTCCTCGAAAGTCCCTGACACGTGGTAAAGCAATATTCACAAGTCTGTCAAAAAAATCGAACATTTTTTCACGACGCAGGGTAACCTTGCACCCGATGGGCAGGTCAGCACGAAGTTTAAAATTTGCAATCGGTTTTTTAGCTCTTGTAATTACCGGTTTCTGGCCCGCGATCAACGCCAGTTCAGCAGCTGCCGAATCAACGATCTTTGGGTTTCTGACCGCTTCTCCAAGTCCCATGTTTAATACAATTTTTTCTAACTTAGGCACCTGAAATTCATTCTTGTAATTAAAGGTTTCCTTAAGCTTGGGAACAACCTCGTTTATATATTTTTCCTTAAGAGTTGACATGTATTCTTCTCTCCGCCTTTGGTCTTAAGAATCTATCTGCTGGTCGCATTTTTTGCAGATTCTGACCCGTTTTCCATCTTCCAATATTTTTATTCCAATCCTTGTCGGTTTTACACATGAATTACACATAATCATAAGATTGGAAGTATTCATCGGCATGGTTTTTTCCACGATGCCGCCCTGTGGATTCGCCTGTGTCGGTTTCTGATGAACTTTAACAACATTAATATTTTCTACAATGACTCGGTTGGTTTTTTTAACAACCTTCAGCACTTTACCGATTTTACCTTTATCTTTACCGGTCAGTACTTTAACCTTATCATCTTTTTTAAGTCTTATTTTCATAGTTTCCATAAGAATTTTTCCCCAAAACCCTAATAATTAAAGCACATCAGGAGCCAGAGAGACGATTTTCATAAATCTTTTTGCCCTTAACTCTCTTGCTACCGGACCAAAGATACGCGTTCCCACCGGTTCATTAGTTTTTGATAAAACTACAGCTGAATTATCATCAAACCGAATCATTGAGCCATCGGGTCTGGATATTTCCTTCCTGGTTCTGACGATCACCGCCTGAACAATGTCACCCTTGCCCACTTTTGCATTGGGAATAGCTTCCTTAACAGAACAGGTGATGATATCGCCAATGCTGGCATAACGTCTTCTGGAGCCGCCAAGTACCTTGATGCAGTATAGTTCCTTTGCACCGGAGTTGTCTGCTACAGTTAATCTGCTTTCACTCTGAATCATTTCTCAACTCCTCTAATCAAACAGCCTTTTTGACGATTTCACCGACTCTGAAACGTTTCAGCTTGCTCAAAGGTCTGGTCTCGATGATTTTAACA
Organism: Desulfobacula sp.; assembly: GCA_023139225.1. GTDB lineage: Bacteria > Desulfobacterota > Desulfobacteria > Desulfobacterales > Desulfobacteraceae > Desulfobacula. The sequence goes on from JAGLNZ010000038.1 coordinate 7,454, forward strand.
GTATCACCGATTCGGCAAATATTTTTCTCGTCATGAGCCTGATATTTTTTATACTGTTTCATGAATTTTTTATAAACCCTGTGCTGAACAAATCTTTCAACCTGAACAACAACTGATTTATCCATTTTATCTGATACAATAAGACCTATCAGCTCTCTTTTATTTTTTTGAATATTTTCCATAGTAGTATCTTCGCAAATTAGCTAATATTTACATTCATTTCCTTGGATATTGTGTAAAGTCTTGCAATATCCTTTTTGACATTTGAAAGTGTCGCTGTATTTTCAAGCTGTCCGACATCGTTTTGAAAGCGAAGATTAAAAAGCTCTTTTTTTAATTCACCAAGCTTTTCTTTAATCTTGTCTGCTTCCATCTCTCTAATTTCACCTGCTTTTACTTTACTGGCCTTCATGCTTACTTACTCCTTTCCACAAAACGAGTTTTCAAGGAAAGTTTACTGGCAGCAAGCCTCATGGCTTCTTTTGCAACTTCTTTTGGGATACCTTCCATCTCATAAAGGATCTTACCGGGTTTCACCCTGGCAACCCAGGCATCTGTAGCACCTTTACCCTTACCCATTCTAACTTCTGCCGGTTTTTTTGTAACAGGGTGATCAGGGAAAAATCTAATCCAGCTCTTACCTGCCCTTTTTGCATGGCGGGTCAGTGCAACCCTTGCTGCTTCAATCTGTCTTGCATTTATATATCCGCATTCAACAGCCTGAAGGCCAAAGTCACCAAAGCTTAATGTATTGCCTCTTTTTGGTGCGCCCTTTGTTCTGCCACGAAACTGTTTACGGAATTTAACATTTTTTGGACTAAGCATTTTTTATCTCTCCCAACTTTATCTTTCCTGATCGCCGCTATTTAGCCAGCGCTTGTTCACCAGGATTTAATACTTCACCTTTAAAAATAAATGTCTTAATTCCAATGGTTCCGTATGTGGTTCTTGCTTCAATAAAACCGTAATCAACATCAGCTCTCAGGGTATGAAGAGGGATGCGGCCTTCTTTGTACCACTCTGTTCTGGCCATTTCAGCACCCCCCAGGCGACCTGCGCAAATAATTTTGATTCCTTTTGCACCAAACCGCATGGCTGAAGATACGCTACGCTTCATTGCTCTTCTGAAAGCAATTCTTCTTTCTAACTGCAATGCAATATTTTCTGCAATTAACTGGGCATCAATTTCAGGACGTCTGACTTCTTTGATATCAATCAGCACCGTAGGTTCCAGCATTTTTTCAAGTTCCTGTTTCAGAAGTGCAATCTCACTTCCTTTCTTCCCGATTATAATACCCGGCCTTGCAGCAAACACTCTAAGTCGAATCTGTTTAGAAAACCGTTCTATTTCAATTTTTGAAATACCGGCATGATAGAGTTTCTTTTTCAAAAACTTTCTAACTTTGAAATCTTCTTCAACAAAAGAGGCATATTCTTTGTCCGCATACCATCTGGAATCCCACGTCCTGATGACACCTAATCTGAATCCGGTTGGATGTACTTTCTGACCCAAGCTTATTTCCTCCTATTTGTTGGTTTCTTCAACAATGACTGTTAAATGACTGCTTCTTTTCAAAATTCTTGATGCTCTTCCCCTGGCTCGCGGTCTGAACCGTTTCATGGTAGGACCATGATCAACAATAATATTCTTTACAACCAGCCTATCCACATCAAGCTCATTATTATGCTCGGCATTAGCCACTGCTGACTGCAAGGTTTTATAAATAATCCCTGCTGCTTTAAGCGGCATGAACTTTAAGAGTGTCAGAGCCTGTCCGGCAGTCTTACCTTTCACTTCATCAATAGGCAACCTGAGCTTAAATGGTGAAATCCTTGTGTATCTTGTAGTTGCTTTAACTTCCATATCAATATCCTTTAATCAGAATCCTTTAGGCAAGAAATTACCTCTTGGATCTTTTATCTCCAGCATGACCCCAAAATGTTCTTGTAGGTGAAAACTCACCAAACTTATGACCGACCATATTTTCTGAAACAAAAACCGGTATAAATTTTTTACCGTTATGCACGGCAAATGTAATACCGACCATTTCAGGGAATATAGTAGATCTGCGTGACCAGGTTTTGATGACTTTGTTGCTTTTTGAATTATTTGCTTCCAAAACTTTCTTTAAAAGTTGAGGTGCAATGTATGGTCCTTTTTTTAATGATCTTGGCATAATTTATCACCTATTTATGTTTGCCTATTTTCTCTTGGCTCTTCTTTTAACAATATATTGATCAGTTCTGCCACTTTTTCTAGTTCTCTTGCCTTTTGTCGGTACACCCCAAGGTGTACAAGGCTGTCTGCCGCCTGAGGATCTACCCTCACCACCACCCATTGGATGATCAACCGGGTTCATGGCAACACCACGAACAGACGGTCTTTTTCCCATCCATCGGCTTCGCCCTGCTTTACCAATCTTAACGTCACCATGTTTTTCATTACCGACCCTGCCAACAGTTGCTTTGCATTTCAGGTGTATCATTCTAACCTCACCTGAAGGTAGAAGAACCTGAGCATAACTGCCTTCTTTGGCCATAAGCCGTGCATACCCGCCGGCACTTCTTACAATCTGACCACCTTTGCTCTGTTTTAATTCAATATTATGAATTCTTGTACCCGTAGGAATATTTTCAAGGGGCATGCAGTTACCAGGTTTAATATCAGCTTTTGCTCCTGTTTCCAGAATATCACCGACTTTTACATCCAGGGGTGCCAAAATATACCTTTTTTCACCATCTGCATAAACCAAAAGAGCTATCCTGGCGCTCCTGTTAGGATCATATTCAATGGCGGATACCTTTGCAGGTATACCATCTTTGTCTCTTTTGAAATCAATAATACGATATTTCTTTTTTGCTCCGCCACCTCTGTGTCTTGCAGTAATTCTTCCGTATGAATTTCGACCGGCACGTTTATTTAACTTTTTAGTTAGTTGTCTTTCAGGTTTGGTTTTGGTAATTTCTTCAAAAGAAAGGTATTCCTGAGAACGTCGTCCGGGAGATGTCGGTTTTGTCTTAATTATTGTTGACATGTATAGCCTCTCTATTAAACACCTTCAAAAAAATCAATTCTTTGTCCTGGCATCAGTGTGACTATTGCTTTTTTCCAGTCTTTCCTTTTGCCTGTAATTCTGCCTCGCTGTTTTACTTTTCCTTTTACCTGTACAGTTCTTATCTGCTTTACCTTGGTATTGAAATTTTTTTCAACAGCATCCTTGATTTCAACCCGGTTTGCTCTTTTATCTACTTTAAATGTCACCTGGTTGTGCAATTCTTTTTGAAGAGTTGTTTTCTCTGTAACCAAAGGGCCTCTGATAATATCATATTGTTCCATTTTAGCTCAACCTCCCTTCAATATTTTTAATGGTGGATTCTATTAAAAGAAGGTTTTTAAACTTTAATATATCAACCACATTAAGACCCTCAGTCTTTATCACTTTGACATCGGCAATATTTCTGGAAGAAAGCAAAAGATTTGTATCTTCTGCATCAGAAACAATCAACAGATCAGAAAGTTCTAGTGCTTTTAGTACACTAACAAATTCTTTGGTCTTGATCGCTTCAAGATTAAACTCATCAATAACGTAAATGGTATTATCTTCCACCTTAGAACTTAACGCCATTTTCAATGCAAGCTTTCTTACTTTCTTGGGAACCTTTATTGCATAGGATCTCTGGGAAGGACCAAAAATCACTCCACCACCCTTTCTTAAAGGGGATTTTACGGAACCTGCGCGTGCATTACCGGTTCCTTTCTGCCTGAAAAGTTTCTTGGTACTGCCCTTCACCATAGCCCTGGTTTTACACGCAGCCGTCCCTTCCCGTTTTGCAACGAGTTGGGATCGAACGACCTGGTGAAGAACGCTTATTTTGATGGGTGTGTTGAAAATCTCGTCAGGAAGCTGAGTTTCAGACACTTTTTTTCCTGCACTGTTTAATACATCTACAGCAGCCATATTCTTCCTCATAAATTTTGATCAGCTATGCATCACTGCGATAATCTTTTGCAATACCCATAGCCGCATTTTAGTCTCATAGAGACTGATTGTTCACTTAATTATTAATCAGCCTTTTGCACTTCCAATATTCCTGTTTTAAAACCCGGCACCGGGCCTTTAACCAACAGAAGGTTATCTTCATGCTTAATATCCACAATTGTGAGATTCTTTACAGTTTCTCTGTTTGTACCCATGTGACCCGGCAGTTTTTTACCTTTAAAAACTCTTCCAGGCCAGGCACTGTTTCCAATGGACCCTGGTTTTCTATGGTTTCTGCTGCCATGGGTTTCAGGACCACGGCTAAAACCGTGTCGTTTAATCGTACCCTGAAAACCGCGTCCTTTAGAAATTCCGGATATATTTACTTTATCACCGATAGCAAATATATCAATTTCAATAGTATTACCTGCTTCAACATTTTCAACATCATCGGTTCTAAATTCTCTTAAAACACGGAATCCCTTATCGCCTGCTTTTTTCAAATGTCCTGTCATGGGTTTGTTCATTTTTTCAGCTTTTTTTTCATCAAATCCAAGCTGAAGAGCATTATACCCATCGGTTCCTTTGGTTTTAACCTGGGTAACAACACATGGGCCTGCCTGCACAACAGTAACAGGAACGAGTTTTCCATCTGAGGAAAACACATTGGTCATTCCGATCTTTTTTCCAAGTAATGCGCTCATAATTGGTTCCTGTTATTGAACTATAATTTAATTTC
>JAGLNZ010000380.1 GCA_023139225.1 Desulfobacula sp.
GATGAACTAATTGAAACCTACCGGGAAAGTATCCGGTTAGCCCGTAATGCAGGAATTCCGTTGAAAAAGCGAACCATTACCGCAGACGATCTGATTGCTAAAAAAAAATGGCGGGCGCTTGCCGCATCCGGATATATGCTCCCTGACCCCTATTCCGGGTCTCCCGGTGTCAGTCAAATTTCAGAGGACACCTATTCGGTCACAGTTCGAATGACCACTGAAAAGGCAGATAAAAGAATTACCTTTGCTTTAAGACTTCTTGAAACTTTTGGTGAAACTAAACTTATTTTCAGCCCGCTTCTCAACCGGTTTTTAAAAGGAGCGGATTATAAAACCCGGGCGGTTAAGATTTCAGATTCAGGCAGGATCAGAAATGAGCTTCAAACCCTTTGTACCGATGCCCTGGAACATTTCGGAAATAAAGTGGTTCTCAAGTTTAATAAAATACCCAAGGCAACCTTTTCCGAAAAAGAGCAAAAAATGCTGCGGAACATCCTGACGTGGTATAAGGAAAATTATCCCATCTGGTTTGAATGGCTTGAACTAAAATAGTGTTTGACGGAGTGAAAAAATGAGCGGATTTAAAGTAACATTTCCCGGCAATAAAAAAATAGATGCGGCATTTAATAATTTTAAAATCAAAACCGACCAGACCAGGGAAAATGGCGGAGATGAAACCGCACCCGAGCCATTTGATGTTTTCATCGCTTCCATAGGGACGTGTGCCGGGATTTATGCAAAGTCCTTTTGTGATGTTAGAAAACTTTCCACAAGCAACATGTATATTTTTGTTGAAGTCTTTTTCAAAGAAGGACAAAAACTCATGGAATTGGTCAATATTACCCTCCATGTCAATCAACAATTCCCTGAAAAATATATAAAACCGATTATAAAATCCATGAGCGGGTGTTCTGTTAAAAATCAACTTCACCCGGAAATAAAAATCAATACGGGCGTGGTTTATCTGGATCAATAATAATCCTGAATGGTTCCGTTCAGGTTGGCTGTTTCAAGTAATTGTACACCTGCCTTAAATTGAGATTGTTACATTGTTTTAATGCTTTTTTCCTTATTAATTCTCTCAATACTGATAATGGCATGCTTTTTAACATTTGAAATATGTTGTTTTAAAATTTGGTCCGCACCGGCAAGATCAGAACCGGCAATACAATCATAAATTTTGATATGTTCCGAATCAACTGTATCCATGGGAGTTACAAAAAGGATATTGCCCCGGTATTTAAGATATAAGAGATCAAAAAGTGAAATTAAGGTATTGATTTGTATGGTGCATCCTGAAAGCTTTGCAAGGACAAGATGAAATTCCATATCCTTTAAAAGCCGTTCTTTTAAATAAATATCCCTTACAGCGTCAAGATGGGAGTCCAAAGCCTTTTTCAGTACTTTCAAGCCCTTGCTTATTAATCTTGGGATATGGTTTTTGGCAAAAGTGAGGTTTCGATTAATTGTCTGAATTCATAAATCTCTGTAATTTCTTTTAAACTGATATTTTCAGTATAATACCCGCGATTGGGTTCATGCCGGACAAGGCCTTGATATTCAAGCCGTTTCAATGCCTGGATAACCGGTGTTGTACTCATTTCAAGGCGTTTTGCAAGATCCCCGTATGAGATCTTCTGTCCCGGTATAATTTCATTTAAAAAAAACATCCGGCGAATACCCATATAGGCTTCCTGGGTAAAATCATCTTTACTCTTTTTTTTCTTTTTTATTTTTTTCCCCATGAGCAAAATAAATATACCAAGCCTTTTATAAAATCAATTAGAAAAATAATTCGAAAAATAAATAATTTTAAATTCCCATAATAGCTCTTTTTCCCATGAATATCGTTCAATTTATACTTGACATACAGGCTGCAAAAAGTTACAAAACTATAAATCTGATCAAATATTTAATCAGATTTATAGTTTAAGTCAATAAAAGTTTGGAAAATCCAAGGAGAAAAAAATGGGTTTATCGTTTATGGAAGGGAATGAGGCACTTGCCAGGGGGGCAATTGCTGCGGGCTGTAATTTTTTTGCAGGCTATCCCATCACACCGGCAACAACTATTTTTAACAATATGCTGAATATGCTGCCACCCAAAGGCGGTATTTGTATTCAGGGAGAAGATGAAATTGCATCCATGGGATATTGCATCGGGGCATCCATGGCAGGCAAAAAAGCACTGACCGCAACATCCGGCCCCGGCATCAGTCTTTACAGCGAACAGCTTTCCTTTGCCATAGGCAGTGAAATCCCTCTTGGTGATTGCAGATGTGCAACGCCTGGGGCCTTCAACCGGTTCAGCAACCAGAGGCGCTGACAGTGATATCCAATTTTTAAGATGGGGCAGCACAAGCGGTGTTCCGGTGATCGTGCTTGCCCCTAAAGATGCTCTTGACTGCTATGTCCTTGCTGTCCATGCCTTTAACTATGCTGAAGAATTCAGGTGCCCCGTTTTTATTGCTTCCAATAAAGAAATCGGGATGACCAGGGAAAGCTTTGATCTTGATTCTGTCACCCTTCCCCCGATTGTTGAAAGCGAAAATTGTTTTCAGGCAGATTCGTATCTTCCGTTTGAAGCAGAGCCAAATGCAGCCCCGCCATTTCTTCCCATTGGCGGAGAAACCCTTGTCAGACAGACATCATCAACCCATGGACCGGACGGCTATATCACCATTGATCCTGACGTAATTGCGCAAAACCAGGCAAGGCTGAGAAAAAAAATCCATAGTGCCCGGAAAAGAATTACGCTTTTTGAAGAAAGATATCAAAGAGAATAGTGATACACTGATCATCAGTTATGGTGTCACCGCCCGTGCAGTTGAAGATGCCGGCAAAATACTTGAAAGTAAAGGGAAACCTGTCTCCACCTTAACCCTTAAAACCCTGTGGCCGGTACCGGAAGAACTTTTGATAGAAACAGCAAAACCTTTTAAACGCATTGTTGTCATCGAAATGAACCTGGGTCAATACGTCAATGAAATAAAGCGGGTGCTTTGTGATAAAAAAATAATGTTTTATGGACAGATGAACGGTGTGTTGATCACGCCTGCAAAGATTATGGAGGTCATTGAAAATGAATAGTTATTTGAATAAAACCAGGCCCCCTGTCTATTGCCCCGGATGCACCCATGAAAAAATCACCAAAGGCCTTGATAAAGCCCTCGTCAAATTGAACCTTCCGGCGGACAAAACCGTCATCGTTACTGATATTGGATGCTCCGGCCTTTTTGACACCTTCTTCAACGTACACGCTCTCCATGGAATTCACGGCCGGGCTCTGACCTATGCATCGGGTCTCAAACTTGCTAATCCCGAGCTGAACGTGATTGTTACAATGGGAGACGGGGGGCTTGGCATCGGGGGCGCCCATGTATTGGCCTCCTGCAGAAAGAATCTTGATCTTACGCTGATTATTCTCAATAATTTCAACTTTGGCATGACTGGCGGACAATACTCTGCCACCACACCGATGGATGCAATGGTGGGGTCGGGATTCCTTAATAATGCTGAAATTCCACTTGATATCTGCGCTATTGCAGAGAGTGCCGGTGCCACTTATATTGATCGATGCTCCGGCCATGATGAGCGCCTGCCCGGAAAAATTGCCAGCGCCATTGAGCATAAAGGGTTTTCAATCATTGAAACCCTTGGTATGTGCACCGGTCGTTATACCAAAAAAAACCAGCTGACCCCAAAAGCCCTTGATCAAATGATAACCGATCTTCCTGCCAAAGACGGTATCATAGAAAAAAACAAAAGGCCTGAATACGGTGACCGTTACAGGGCACTTGCCAAAGAGAGAAAGACCTTCCCCGAAGCGGTTACCATAGAAAAACAAACCGATCTTAAAAATTACCAACAGCAAGAGGTGGTTATCTTAGGCAGTGCGGGAATGAGAATCGTAACAGCCGGTGACATTGTCTGTTATGCAGGTCTTTGCGCGGGCATGAATGTGTCAATGAAAAATGACTATAATATTACCGTTCTCAGGGGACAGTCTGTTAGTGAAATCTTGATTTCACCCGAAAAAATAGGCTATCCCGGCATTGAATCTCCTTCAGTTGTTCTGGCATTGAGTGATGAAGGCGTCCAGCGAAGAAAAAAAATATTTGCAACCCTTAAACCGGACACGTTTGTCTTAAAAGAAAGAAGCGTTACCATTCCTGAAACCAACGCGGATGTTGTTGAAATCGACTTCCGGAAATTTAAAATCAAAAAACAGGATTGGGCTTTGGCTTCCCTTGGTGTAATGGCAAAAAAAGAAAAAGCTATTAATAAAGCAATGCTAACGTATGCGTTAAAGTCCCGTTTCAATGAAAAAGTCTATCTGATTGCAATGGAGACCATTGAAAAAATGATTTAGGCTTCAAATCCTATGTCAGGATCAGTCTATGATGAATTTAAAAAGGGCTCTCGCACATAAGTGCATGAGCCCTTTTTAATTCAAACAAATATCCCTTTTATGCGTTCAATATCTTTTTTGCACTTTCGTTATTTACATCAGACACATGAGGAATGCCGGTTTCAATTGCTGTTTCCCGATTACCTGAAAAAATCTCCTGGCGTGTGATTTGATTCAGAGAAAATTTTCTCGCTCCGGCCATGAGCTGCTGCAGGCCACATCCCAGCTTATCCGCCAATGTATAGAATGCAATGGCACCATAAGGAATATTCTTCATTTCCTCCTTGCCCATTTTTTTCTCAAGATCATGGTACCCTACAAAAATTTCATCCGCAGTTTTCCCAACTTCCAGAACCGTTTTCGGCAATTCATTCCAGTTACCGCTCACTGCCGCCCGCTGCTCAGGATTGATGGCTCCCTCTATGTTTGCCCCTAAAAATCCAGGAATCATAATCGCTCTTCCCATACAAATTAGTTTTGTATAGGGAGCACCTAATGCAAGTGATTTAAAAAGATGATCTTCAAGGGCGAATCCGCCGGCAAAGGACATGTCCACAACATTTTTCCCTTTTGCTGATAAAATACTGGCATATTCATGGGCTTTTGAATGAAGAATAATAGAAGGGACACCCCAGCTTTGCATCATATTCCACGGACTCATACCCGTCCCCCCGCCGGAACCGTCAATTGTTAAAAGATCAAGCTCGGCATCTGTTGCAAACTTAATGGCCATTGCCAGCTCTTCCATGCCATAGGAACCTGTTTTTAAAGTAATCCTCTCAAACCCGATACCGCGAAGATATTCCACTGTGTTCATGAAATCTTCCTGAACCTTGCTGACCGTATTGAGATTGGTGGCACCCAAACGGCTGTGTCGGGCAAAAGACTTAATTGCACCCTGCTCAAATCCCTGCTGTACTTCAGGCAGAGACGGGTCCGGATCAACCACATACCCTCGTTTTTTCAGAAACAGGGCATATTCAAGGCTTCTGACCTGTATTTCCCCGCCAATATTCTTTGCACCCTGACCCCATT
>JAGLNZ010000381.1 GCA_023139225.1 Desulfobacula sp.
ACCTGGTTCTGTTTTGGGACCCAGGCAGTTATAAGAAAAGAAACCCGCATTGATAAAAAAGATTTCCCTTTGTTTGTCATCTTTGGTCTGCTTGGAATTTCCCTTTTCTATATTTCCTATCAGTTTGCCGTAAAAACAGCCGGGGCCGCCTTTGCATCAGTTCTTTTATATACTGCTCCAGCCTGGGTGGTGGTTTGTTCATTTTTTATTTATAGGGAAAAGCTGACCTTGATAAAATCTTTGGCTGTAACCCTTGTGATTCTTGGTGTTTTTTTGATATCAAAAACCGGGGGAAATGTCCATGCAAGCACATCAATCGGGTTGATTGCCATCCTTTCCGGGCTTACATCCGGGTTTTGTTATTCGCTTTACTATACCATTGGAAAATATTTTTCCGGCAAGTATTCCAGTGCAAATTTGTTTTTATGGGTTCTCCCCATTGGTGCATTGGGAATTCTCCCCTTTGTTGAGTTTGCTGATAAGACCGCTCTTGCCTGGGCTGCATTGATAGCGGTTTCATTTGTATCAACATTTATGGCAAATTTTTGTTACTATCAGGGCCTTAAATATCTTGAGGCCGGAAAAGCCTCCATTGTGGCAACCCTTGAACCGGTAGTGGCAGCAGTGACAGCCTATATATTTTTAGGAGAATATTTTACTATTTTAGGTTATACGGGAGCAGGCTTGATCATCCTGGCTGTTATTGCCACCATTTATGAACAATAATTTGCTTGAATAAAATCTATTGCTTGTTCGACCGGACCTGTTCAGTGTTTTGCCGGCATGAAAACCTCAGGGCTGGTCATTGCCATTAATACGGATGAAAATGCACCTATCATGTCAGATTGTGACTATTACGCGTTGGAATGGCAAGGAAAAAATTATCCAAAACTAATGTTTTTTCTTCTGCGAAATCGTATCTCCAATGGAGGAGTATTGAAAAAAATAAAAAGACCCTGAACGGTATTCTGATCAGGGTCTTTTATTTTCAAGTCATCGAGATGACTTTTTTTTAAAGCAAATAAAACGGTTAACTATTGCACAGTTACATTCGCTGCTGCTGGACCTTTTTGTCCTTGTTCAATATCAAATGAAACACGATCCCCTTCATTCAGGGATTTAAAACCTGCTGCATTGATAGCTGAATGATGTACAAATACATCGTTTCCACTTTCTTGTTCAATGAATCCAAAACCTTTTGAGTCGTTAAACCATTTTACGATACCGTTAGCCATATTGGCAATCTCCTAAAATAAAAAATAAAAAAATATAAGTTTCTAACTTTGGGGGTAATGCCACTTTTATTATTGGGGTAAATACTCCTTAGGAAGGAAACCTATGTGCTTACACATAGAGCACAATTTAATAAAAATATAAAAATATTAAATTAAAGTCAAGAATTATTTTTATTTTATATTTTTCTTTAATTTTTCCCATAGTTTCATGTATGCTTTTTTTAATGTTCAACTATGGAAAAGTAAGTTGGCACACTATTTAAAATAAACTGCGGGACATAGAGAAAAATGCCTGTAAAAGAAAACGATTTTACTGTTATGACAATGAATCTCAGGTTCGGCCTTGCCGATGATGGCGATGATTCATGGCAAAACCGGAAACATTTATTTGCTGAGGTGCTAAAGCGTTATCCTCCAGGCTTTATAGGTGTCCAGGAATCCAACCATTTTCAAACTGGATATTTTTCACGCAAGCTATTGGATCATAATTCCATCGGCTTGTACAATCCTTCAAAAGAACGGTGGCAAAGTAACCCTATCTTTTATCACAACACCTGGAAGTGTTTGAAAAATAAACACTATTTTTTAAGTGCAACACCGGATGTTGAGTCCAAAATGTCAGGCAGCAAATGGCCCCGGCAATGTGTCATAGGGCTTTTCCAGAACGCATCCCACAGGATCATTATCGCAAACACCCATTTTGATTTTGCTCAGTCTGTGCAAGTAAAAAGTGCAGCACTTGTGATCAGGTTCCTGTCTGAATTTCCAAAAGACTGCCCGGTGATCATCACCGGAGATTTTAACTCAAATCCAGGCAGTAAGGTCCATGCTGTTTTCCAGGCAGACGGCTTTGCTGAAACATTTGACAATCAGCATTCAACCACATTCCATAAATTCACCGGCGAAGAAACCCTGGACCATATTGACTGGATATTATATCGCGGCAAAATAAAGATTATCCGTAAAAAAATAATCACGGACTCATTTTTCGGTCGGTACCCGTCAGATCATTATCCGGTTATGGCCGTTTTTTCAAAAATTGGCCAAAGAAAATCATAAAGGGGATATTTCCTGCGGTCTGAAAATTCTAAAGGCGTAACCAACTGATTTTTCTGTAGTATTCATTACTTCTATGAAAAAATTATTTCCAGTATTCCAACCCGTATTTTTCTAGGATTGTTTTTATTTCGCCGGTCTGTATTAATTTTCTGATCCCTTTGGTAAAGATGCGGGCATATTCCGGTGATTGTTTAATTTTTGGGGAGAAGGCAATGTAGAGTTTATCCGAGGAGACCTCACTGCCGACATTGATGATTTGATCAGAAACACCCATTTTTTTTGCAGTGTATAAAAAAACATTTTTGTTTTCAATAGTCACATCAATACGCTTTTCCAAAAGTTTTAAGATATTTAATGACAGCGCATTTTCACCATGAACATACTCAACCAGAGCTTGATTGGTTTTAAAAAAATCATTGAACCGTTCCCCATAGGCATAATCTTTTATGGCACCGATCCTGACACCCTGCAAAGAGTCCATGCCCTTGAACCGCCATGAAGTACCTTTCCTGGCCCAAAGATTTCTTTTTGACACCCCGAATTCCTCCTCCGGGAAAATAAAATCGGGAGCATCTTCAATGTTGGCACCAATAATGGCATTATATACACCTTCCCTGGTTTTCAGGATTGCCCGGCTCCAGGGGATATTGATATATTCAACCCTGTAGCCGGCCAGTGCATAAACTTTTTTGGCGATTTCAATTCCATATCCGGGTTCGGATGAGTTGGCTTCCCCATTATATGGCGGCCATGGATCGGCCACAATGGTGATGGTTTTTCCAAAAGAAGGGACTGCCGCCGTCAACAGGGCCGCGCAGATTAAAATTATGCAAAACCAAAATTTACTCATATGTACTTCCTTCGGATATTATTCTTAATTCAATTCAAAGGTGCGGTTTATTAATCGTTTATTTCGGGAATACGGCAAACCGGTATGGGCT
>JAGLNZ010000382.1 GCA_023139225.1 Desulfobacula sp.
ATCATGGCTTTTGTTGTCTGCCTTCCTGCATGCATTAATTGAAATGCTATCTTCCCCCCTTCCCGGTGGACTGCCCTGGTAAGTTTTTTCAATCCGGCAATCATATCGTCATTGTGAATTCCGGTTTGATACTTATATGACCGGCCCAATGGATGAACATACATAATTCCCGGAATAATCAGGCCTGCTTCTCCTTTGGCCAGATTTTGATATCTTTTGATGAGCCTATCACTCACCTCACCCGTTTCTGAGGCCATAACTTCGTACGTTGCAGAATGAATAAACCGATTTTTAATCTGTACATTTCCCAAATTAATTGGTGTAAAGAGAATAGACACGATTCACCTCCTTTCAGTCAATAAACAACGTCTTTTTTGCCATGGGTTTTCGTGCTGTTTTCGCAGATTTTTTTGCTGGTTTTCCAAGGCAGACAAATGCCAGGGGAACCTTGTTATCATCAATATTTAGAAGCTCTTTGACGGATTCTTTATCAAACAGGGTAAACCAGACACTTCCAAACCCTAAGGCATGGGAAGCCAGAAGCATATTCTGAATGGCCGCCGCACATGCATGCTGGTATGCCAAAGGACCGTCCTCGTTGAATATATCCACACCGGATTTGGTTTTATCTCCTGTTACAACAATGATTACAGGCGTTGTTTTTAAAAATTGGACGGAATATTTTTCAAGCCATTTCCACCCGCTTGTTTCAATGGCCTTTTCCTTACACTTCTCAGCACCATTGCAAAGTTGTTCTTTTACACTATTGCTGGTAATCACAATAAAATCCCAGGGCTGGGTGTTCAATGGCGAAGGCGCCATTATGCCTGCTTCAATGATTTTTTCGATCATAACTTTTTCAATGTCTTCTTCTAAAAAATTCCTGCAGCTTTGTCTTTGGTTGATTGCAGTAAACAACTCCATTGGTGATCCTTCCTTTTTTATATTTTGAACTTTTCACATGTTCTGATCAAGCTGACGGGTCCTATTTTTCTATTTTTCTTTTCTCATCATCCCGGACTTCGCGGCGTAAAAGCTTGCCGACTTTTGATTTGGGCAGCATGTCACGAAATTCAACATATCCGGGTACTTTATAAGATGCAAGGCGTTCACTGCACCATTTGATCAGTTCCACCCCGCCCACACCTCTTGCATCTTCTTTTAACACTACAATCGCCTTGATTCTTTCACCAACTTTCTCATCAGGGATACCGATGACGCAGGCATTAATAACCGTAGGGTGGTCCTGAAGGGCCGCTTCGATTTCAGAAGCGGATACCCTGTAACCCTTGTGTTTGATTATATCTGCGGAACGCTCCATGTATAGGAGCTCCCCATCGGGTTTCATGCTTACAAAATCCCCCATCCTGCAATAGATTTTGCCATTGACCTCTACATAGGTTTTTGCGGTTTCCTCAGGTTTTTCATAATATTCTTTCATGGAATATGGCGAAGTGACAAAAAGTTCACCGTTTTCCCCGTTCTCAACACATTCTAAAGTAACAGGGTCCACCACAATACATTCCCGACTTTTCAAAGGATATCCTATGGAAGAACCCGAAGAAGGTTCAGCTCCTATTTTGCTGTAAGTCACATGACCGACTTCCGTAGATCCGTAAACCTGGTATATGGGAAGATGATATTTTTCCTTGAACCGGTTCATGACCTTGTCCGGCATTACATCGCCACCGCAGAAGCAGTATTGCAATGATGACAGGTCATATTGATCCCGCCGGTCATTTTCCAG
>JAGLNZ010000383.1 GCA_023139225.1 Desulfobacula sp.
ATGGCATCCACCTGGGGCTGGGGCATAAGTACCACCATGTTGCCCTTATTTAATCCAATGGCCATGAAAAAACCAAGAGCCATGATATGAAACAAAGGATTGATGGCAATATAGACATCGCTGCCTTCTTTTAAATGCTCTCCCGCCACGTCATTGGTCACATCGTTGATATAGGATGTGGAGCCGATATGATTGCCCGGCACACCCTTGGGAAATCCTGTTGTGCCACCTGTATAAAGAATATAGGAAAGGTCCTTGATCGGATCAATTTTTATATCCGGAACCAGAGGCGGTGCTTTAAGAATTGATTTAAAGGATAAAATTTTGTCATCATAGTTCACTTTTCCTTTGGGAACCTTGTCAAACAAAGAACCCAGTGCCCGTTTCCAGGCAGGCAGAAGATCCACAAGATTGGTTACAATAGCCCGTTTAAGCTGGGTACTGGCAAAGGTTTCTTTTACATATCCGAAATTGGTATCCATACAGATAATGGTTTGAGCCCCTGAATTATTGATCATATACCCTATTTCATAGGAGGTATAAATCGGGGAAACAGGAACCAGGATTGCTCCTGCCTTCTGGATGCCAAGGTAGGCAATTACCCACTGAATACAATTGGGGATATATAAAAGCACTTTATCGCCTTTTTTAACGCCTAAGTTTGAAAGGCCCCCTGCAAATCGTTCGCTTAGATTTTTCAGCCGCTTATAAGTAAAATGCTCACCCAGGTATAACACGGCCGTGTTCTCCGGATATTTTTCACTCATCAGGTCAAATCTTGAAAAAGACAATTCCTCTTCAAGTGGTATGATATTGTTCACCATTTTTTTAGACGACTCCTTATTTTTATGAAACACCAAAATATGCAGACTTTACATCCGGGTTGTCCATGAGTTCTCCCCCGGTTCCTTCCATGACAGCCGCTCCGTTTTCAAGGATATAGGCATAATCTACAATGGGGAATACCGGTCGGGCATACTGCTCTGATATGATAATGGTGATTTTTGTTTCCAGTTGGATGGCTTTGATGGCCTTGATCAGGGTGGCCTGCATCAAGGGGCTTAACCCTAGAAGCGGTTCGTCCAGTAAAAGAAACTTTGGTTGGGCCATCAAGGCCCTGCCGATGGCCACCATCTGCTGCTCACCGCCGCTTAGAAATCCGCCCGAACGCTTTCTTAGTTTTTGCAGGGCAGGGAACATGTTCATAATATAATCCAGAGTAGTTTTTGCCTGGGCCTTGGTGGCAAGATAGCCGCCGATACGAAGGTTTTCCAGCACGGAGCTTTCCTTGAATAACCGTCGTCTTTCAGGGCAGAGAATAATTCCGGCCCTTGCCCGAAGGCTGGGTTTTACATCCTTGATGTTCTGGTTATCTAACAATATGTCCCCTGTTATGGTGACCCTTTCTCCCCCTGCCATCTTTTCTTTTTTCTGGATATCCAGCATGATCCCGGATAAGGTATACATGAGTGTGGATTTGCCGGCGCTGTTTGCCCCGAATATGCCAATGATTCGGTTTTTATCACATTTAATGCTGATATTGTTAAGTGCCAGCATATTTTCGTAAAAGACCATTAAATTTTTGGCTTCAAGCATATGTCATGACCTCCTCCACTTTTTCAGATCCAAAATAGGCTTCCTTGACTTTTTCATCTGCCATGACTTGGGAAGGTGTCCCTTCGATGAGTTTTTCGCCGAAATTTAAGACCATGACACGGTTGGCCACCTGGAAAAGTTCTCTTAAGCGGTGCTCAATCATGACAATGGTAATGCCCTCGTCCTGGAGCCGTTCAATCAAGGGTACCATGGAAGCAATTTCGCTCATGGAAAGCCCTGAAAATACTTCATCGCAAATAATGATTTCAGGTTTCAGTGCGAGACATCTGGCAAGTTCCAGTCGCTTTAAGTAGCCTGTAGGCAGGGTGGATGTTTTTTTAAAAGGGATATAAGAGTCCCTTTCAAATCCGATTTCTTCTAAGATATCAATGGCAACCGTCTGGCGGTCGCCAAGGCTTCCTCCGCCCCGCCAGCCCCCGGTCCGCTTTGCTCTGGGGGAAAACAGCGGGATGACAAGATTTTTATAGGCCGGCAGACTATGATAGGGCCGCATGACCTGGAACGTTCTTGTCACACCCATATCGGCAATCTTGTGCGGTTTTTTGCCGGTAATATTTTTGCCTTTAAAATAAATTTTACCGGATGTGGGTTTGATAAAGCCGGTAATGCAATTGACAATAGTGGTCTTTCCCGATCCGTTTGGCCCGATAATCCCCAGGATATCTCCCTGGAAAACATCAAAACTGACGTCTTTCAGTGCCTGGACACCACCAAACGATTTGGAGATTTTGTTCATTTTCAGAATAGGTTGAGTCATATCTTTTTCCACCTTTCAAACTGTTCATATTTTCTTTGTCCGAATGCCATGATACCGTCACTTCTGAAAAGGATAAATCCCACAAGGATTGATGCATAAAATACGATTCTCAGTGTTCCGAAATCCCTTAAAAGTTCTGATACGGGAACCAGGATCAGGCACCCGATAAGAGGTCCCACCAGCGTCCCTGATCCGCCTATAACCGTGGCAGCAATGGGCAGGATGGAAAAATCAAGGGCAAACTGGGATATGCCCGACCACATGTAGATATGAGTGAGACATGCTCCTGCCATACATCCCATGGCAGAGGCGATGAATACGGCAAGCGCCTTGTATCTGGTAATGTTGATGCCCGAGGCCCTTACCGCCTGGTCATTGTCCATGACGGCCGTAAAGATCAGCCCCATATCCGTTGTGACAAAACGCCGTAGGCCGAATAAGAAGATCAGCACCATGCCGATCACAAGATACTGTTCCGCAAAGGCGGAAGAAAAACTGTCAATTCCGACCAGTCCGTCCGTGCCCCCGAAAATGTCAAAGGCTTCAATGATCCTTGCCATGAACAAAGGATACATTAAAGTTACGATGGCAAAGTATACCCCTTTTAACGGCAGACAGGGAAACAGCAGCAGCGTGCAGACAGCACCGCCCATAATGGCAGCCAAAGGAACGGTAAGCATTGGGGGAATACCAAAATAAGAATTGAGAATCCCGGCAATATATCCCCCTGTTCCAATAAAAAAGGCCCCCCCTAAAGAGACCAGTCCCACGTAATGGGCCATAAAATCAAAACTCAAGGCCAGTATGGCGTAAATACAGACTATGGAGATGACCCGCTGCCAGTACATGTCCGGCATCAGAAACGGGAGGGCCAGCATTCCTGCAATCAAAATAATCCTGGGCAAGGTCAGATAGGACAGTTCGCGCAGGGACATTAAAGCATAAAGTCCGTCGGATCTGACCTTGATCCCGCGATCAATTCGTTCTTTTCTTAATTCTTGAGTGCTCATTTTTTAAACCCTCTCTTCCAGTTCTTTCTGCTGGCCGAACAGGCCGGACGGTTTTAGGATCAGGGTCAGGATAATAGCCAGAAGTGCCACCACCATTTGAAAATGAGACCCGATAAAAACAACGGTCAGGATCTGGGCATACCCAATGATAAAGGCGGCAAAAAACGCCCCGATCCAGGACCCCAGTCCTCCAACAATACAGACGGCAATGGACATGATCAGAACATGATACCCTGATTCCACCACAATATTGCCCAGGGGCAATATTAATATGGCGGCAACGCCTGCAAGCACCGCCCCGAATCCCATGGCCAGCATGGCCATGAAATCCGAATCAATGCCCAGCATCAGCGCCGCACGTTCATCCTGGGCCATGCCCTGCAGCGCAAGCCCGATCCTGGTGTAATGGGTAAACGCCCATAGTCCTGCCACAAGAAGAATACCGATGATTGTCATCACAACCCTGTGGTAATCTACGGGAACACCGCCGATCGTGAGGCTTCCTTCCATGAAAACGGGCAGGGTGTAGGTCATACCCCGAAAGCCCCCAAATCTTAAACCTTCAAGAATGGCAAGTCCGATGGCATAGGAAGCGATAATTTCGGAAATGTTCATCCCCCTCACCCTTATCAGGACAAACCGGTACATGAGTATTCCCAACAAGCAGTTTACACTAAGAGATAGAATGATGGTGAGAAAATAGGGCAGCCCGATTTTATGAAACAGGGTCCAGGTGACAAAGCCGCAGATAATATAAAGTGCCCCGTGGGCAAAGTTGGATATACGGCTGATACCGTAGACCATGGCAAAGCCTAAGCCCATTAACGCAAGGGACACGGAGTTGATGGTCCCGTAAACTAGAATTTCCATAGAAAGATCCCAAAATTAAGTGTTGATTAAAGTAATTTTATAAAAAATTTATTTTTACTTCATTAATTTTATTTCATCCACGGCGGAAGTTGAATACTGCCTTTGGCAA
>JAGLNZ010000384.1 GCA_023139225.1 Desulfobacula sp.
ATCAGTGCTCATATTGATTCCGGTAAAACCACACTAACAGAAAGAATTCTATTTTATACCGACAGAATCCATAAGATTAATGAAGTCAGGGGCAAAGACGGTACCGGTGCCATTATGGATTCCATGGAACTTGAGAAAGAAAGAGGCATTACCATTGCATCCGCTGCCACCTATTGTGAATGGGATAAACACAATATCAATATTATCGATACTCCGGGCCATGTTGACTTTACCGTTGAAGTAGAACGATCTTTAAGGGTTCTGGATGGGGTTGTACTGATTCTGTGCTCTGTATCCGGGGTCCAGTCACAATCCATTACCGTAGACCAGCAGATGAAACGATATAAAGTTCCCTGCATTGCCTATGTTAACAAATGTGACAGGTCCGGTGCAAATCCTGTCAAGGTCAGTGAACAGCTAAGGGATAAGCTGGGACATAATTCCGTCATGCTGCAGCTTCCCATAGGACTTGAAGATAAACATGAAGGTGTTATTGATCTTGTTGCCATGAAAGCCAATTATTTTGAAGGGGAAAATGGTGAAAATGTCGTCATTAAAGACATCCCGAACGAGTTAATAGAGGATGCACAAATGGCGCGGGAAGAAATGATTGATGCGGTCTCTCTTTTCTCAGATGAGCTCACCGATGCCATTCTGGAAGAAAAAGAAATCACCCGGGAATTAATCATGCAGGCGGTTCGAACCGGAACTATTGCAAGACAAATGACCCCTGTTTTTCTTGGGTCTGCATATAAAAACAAGGCTGTTCAACCGCTGATGGACGCAGTGATTGATTACCTTCCATCCCCTCTTGACATTGAGAATGAAGCCATTGACCTTGATTCTAATGAAGAAACCGTTATTCTTGAAAGCAGCTTTGATAAACCCACCGTTGCTTTGGCCTTTAAACTGGAAGACGGCCAATATGGCCAGTTGACTTACATCAGGGTTTATCAAGGGTGTATTAATAAAGGCGACACATTGATTAACTCCAGAAACGGCAAAAAAATGAAAGCAGGCCGCCTGATCCGGATGCATTCTGCACAAATGGAAGAAGTAGAGGCCATCCCTGCCGGTCACATTGGTGCCATGTTCGGTGTTGACTGTGCTTCGGGAGATACCTTTGTATCTCCAACAATCAATTATACCATGCTTGCCATGCATGTCATGGAACCTGTCATCTCTCTTTCAATTGTACCCAAGGATAATAAAGCACAGATCAACATGTCAAAGGCGTTGAACCG
The DNA here is from genome assembly GCA_023139225.1 of Desulfobacula sp. Lineage (GTDB taxonomy): Bacteria > Desulfobacterota > Desulfobacteria > Desulfobacterales > Desulfobacteraceae > Desulfobacula. The sequence continues at coordinate 1,245 of JAGLNZ010000384.1, forward strand.
ATTTACCAAGGAAGATCCGACCTTCAGAACCTATATGGATCATGAAACCGGCGATACAATTATCCAGGGTATGGGTGAACTTCACCTTGAAGTATATGTTGAGAGAATGAAAAGAGAATATGACGCTGAAGTAGAAACCGGTCAGCCAAGGGTTGCATACAGGGAAACCATTACCAGGAAAGCCTTGTTTAACTATACCCACAAGAAACAGACCGGTGGTGCAGGACAATATGGTCGCGTTGCCGGGTTTATGGAACCGTGTGAGGAAGAATTTGAATTTGCAAATAAAATTACAGGCGGCAGAATTCCCACACAATATATCCCGGCCTGTGAAAAGGGATTTCAAGGATGCATGAACAAAGGTCCAAAACTTGAGTTTCCTGTTACCGGCATTAAAATCACCATTGACGATGGTGCATTCCATGCAGTTGATTCATCAGAGATGGCATTTCAAGCGGCAGCAAGAGGCGCCTTTCTTGAAGCATATGCCAAGGCAAAATCTGTTATCAAGGAACCCATCATGAAAGTAGTCATTGAAACACCCAATGAATTTCAGGGTGGCTGCATGGGCCTGATTAACCAGAGAAGAGGTATTATTCAAGGCTCCCAGGAAGAAGGTGTCATGTCTGTCATTGAATCACAGGTGCCATTATCCGATATGTTTGGCTTTTCTACAGTCCTTAGATCTGCTACACAGGGAAAGGCTCAGTTTACAATGGAATTTTCAACATACAAACAGGTACCGCAGTCTGTTGCAGAAAAAATTGCCAAGAAAAAACAGGAAGAAAAAACACAAAAACAATAAGACCTTTATATAAAGAGAGGAAACATGTTAAAAAAAGATCTCATTTCTAAAACCCCGGTTTCCAAAACCATTGGGATTGAAAATATTCAAGACGGCAAATTCGGCGCAGTTCTTTCAAGGGCCGGTGTTGGAAAAACCAGTTTTCTTGTTCAAATTGCATTAACACAATTGTTAAACAATGAAAAAATTCTCCATATCAGCCTTGATGACTCCATGGAAAAAATCAACTTAAGATATAAAGAAGGATATACAAATCTTATCGACTATATCGGATATATTGATCCCCAGAAAGCTGTCAGGCTATGGGAAGACATCAAAACCAATAAAGTCGGGATCAGTTATAATGAATCTACCTTTGATACCGAAAAAGTCAGGGATTACCTTAAAAGCTTTAAAAAAGCCGACCTTACTTTACCTTCCATCATGATCATTGACGGATTGAATTTTGATAAGAATGTTACAAAGATCCTTGAAGAAGTTGAAAACCTGAACCGGGAATTTTCTATTTTTACCTGGTTTTCCATGAAGAGCCACAGGGACGAAGAACTTTGTGAAAACGGATTTCCCATCCAGCTCGAAACCCACAAAGACAGATTTGACAAGGCCATTTTCCTTCAGCCTGTGGCAGATAAAATCGAAGCGGTCATTTTAAAAGACAGTGACAGAACCGATCAAAGATACAGACTGGATCCAGCCACCATGATGGTTATTGAAGACGCATAGCCTTTACCATTATTCGATCTTTAAAAAGGCCGTAAGTCAAACCAGATGACTTACGGCCTTTTTAGTTTTTTATAATATTGATAAATCAAACCCATTGTTTGATAAATATTTCAATGGCCTTGTAAATCCTTTTGACTCCCTGCCCTATTAGGATCCCGTGACGGTCATAGTCAAAAATATAATACTCCTTGATATCAGAGCCTAATCGGTTAAATAATTTAAGAGTTCCCTTGGGATTGACTACAGGGTCTTTCCTTGACTGAACAACCAGGGTTGGCTTATCTATGGTTTTCAGTTTAGGTTCAAGGTGTTCCATGAGTTTTTCAAGCTGATGAATGCCTGCAATAGGATTTCTAACATAATTGATATGAGGATTTTCAGGATGATTTTCAATAAATTCTTTTGCAATGGTGTCCAAGCGAATCTTTTTTATCATGGCATTCCATGCATCAATGGCCGGGACAAAATATGATCCTAAGTCCTTAAGCCTCATGGGTGGCGCAACTGCAAAGACAGCCTCAATATCATCCACTCGCGTGGACAGTTCCAGAGCAAGTCCGGCACCGGTTGAAAACCCGCCGATAATAATTTTCTTACACGAATGCTTTAAAACAATAAAAGCTTCTTCCACTGATTCAATCCATTGTTCAAAGCTAGTCTGGGCAAGATCTTCAGGTGCTGTCCCATGCCCTTTCAGCCTTGGCACATAAACCGTAAAAGATTTTTCATGCAGATAGTGTGCAAAATCTTTCATTTCTTCAGGAGCTGCCATATAACCATGAATAAGCAGGATACCTGCAATTTCATTTTTATGCTTAAAAAATAACGTCCTCCCGATTCTTTTTTTCTTTGATTCCTCTTCAATATAGAAGTCATTATAATCCCGGGAGAAATCCACTTCTATTTTTTCAATAATTCTGTCTTTTACAAGATTGATAATTTCATCATATGGTTTTTGAGCAATTTTTTTTAACAAATCCTCAATTTCTTTTATCGGCTCTACCTCATTGGCCATGACCAGAATGGGATTTTCTATCCTGATGGTATGAAAATTTGATGTGGTGATAAATTTGGTCTGATCTTTAAATATCTTATTGTTTTTAATTTCAATAACATTTGTATTTTGAGCAATGGTAAAAAAATCATGAAACCGCCTAAACCGGTCATCGGTTAGAAGATGAATCTGGTTTTCTAAAAAATTATCAGATACAAAATATGTTTTGTTGGACACAAGCAGGGAAATTGCAAAATAGACTTTGCACTTAAATTCATATATATCAATACCCTCTTTTCTATAGGGGAAATGCTTGAGGATGCATGCCAGGACATGATCGTAATTTAAACTTGTCATGGCGTAAACGGCTGACATATATTTTTCCATGATCGTAATGGAAAATTGCCGTGTAATCTGCTTTGAACTGATATCATCATCAAATTTGATTTTTCGTTTAACCGTCAGCATGCTTTCAATATAGGGATCATTTAAATATCCCTTAATGTTAATGGGTTGCCCAAATCGAATATTGATATCCACATTGGAAAACAACATGCTGCCTTCGGTCATTAACTCGTCCATGACTCTTTTTGACGGCTCTTTCATCACAATTTGGGCTATTTTACTTAAAATATTTTCCTTTGGGCTGGCAGGGTAATAGGTGATATTAACTGGAACAATATATGTTTCCTGCGTAAGAACCTGATCAATGTTTTCTATTTCAAATGTTTGAACAAGCCTTTCAAATTCAGGCTCACCCATAAGTTTCATTCTCCTTAAGCGCTCACGATAAAATTCACAGCGCAGGGCTACAATAGCAGCACCGGTATGAGGCCTTCTGACGACCCCCTCATCGGTCAGGGCAAACTGATCCTTTTTGATCAGTTTCTTATTTTTCACCATCATGCCTTCAGGAAAAATAATCCATTGAACATCTCCTGACAATAATGTCTTTAAAATGAGTTCGTCCCTGTGGGGATCTTTTGTTGATATACCACCCAGATTTTTTAAGAATCCCTGTAAAACAGGCACATCAAATAATTCTGCCGCAGCAAGGGACCAGACCTCTTTTTTTGTGATCTTATGAATATGATAGGGCAGAAAAATGGTCTCTATTCTTGTAAAATGGTTGGCCGTAAAGATAATCGATCCATCAGGGATATTTTGCTTTCCCGAGATTTTGATATTTGCCTTTGAAAAACCGGAAAAAGTTTTAAGGGTATAGCTGGATAATTCGAATGCAAACCTGTTCATAGATCAAACCTCTTAAACAACATTGTTTATCTATCGTAATTATTATATAAGCAAGTGATGTTAATATAAATCTTGACCTAATAAACATTAATACTTAATGTGAATATTTTGTCAAAGTAAATTATTCATTAGCTTTAAAATCGGAGGCTTAGATTGTATTCCAAAATAGTAATACTGAATTTTCCAGCAAAAGTTGCTCAAAAAGCACTGGTCTGTCAGTTAACAAAAAAATATGACCTTTTGTTTAATATTTTAAGTGCTAAAATATCCAATAAAAAAGAGGGATATATGGTTCTGGAGATTTCTTCAGCATCCAAAACCGCGTTTAATAAAGGAGTTAAATACCTGAAAGACCAGGGAGTATCAGTATCCAGTCCTGAACACCAGATTTACAAAGATGAAGAGATCTGTACACATTGCGGGGCCTGCACGGCAGTTTGTCCCACTGATGCACTCTATATCAAACGACCTGAAATGGAAGTTATTTTTGACAAGGAAAAGTGCAGCGTGTGCGAGCTTTGCGTTGTAACCTGTCCGACAAGGGCTATGGGATTGTTCTCGGCAATTACCCAAAAAGTTGCCTGATGAAAAACCCGGTTATTGCCGTCGCATTAAGCGGCGGGGTTGACTCCCTTGTTGCGGGATATCTTTTAAAACAAAAATACAAACATGTTTTTGGCATTCATTTTACAACTGGTTATGAAAAAAAGCCTGTAGATACGGCCCTGCTTGAAAATCAGCTCGGGTTCCCCGTCACCAGCATTGATCTATCTCATGCCTTTGAAAAAAAAGTTATTGAATATTTTATCAGGACCTATCTTGAAGGTAAAACCCCAAACCCCTGTATGACCTGTAATAAAAAAATAAAGTTTGGGGAGCTGCTAAGGCATGTCCAAAACATGGGGGCAGATTTTTTGGCCACGGGCCATTATGCTACTGTTGTCAATTCGATCTCTTTTCCGGGCAAAAAGATATCCCGCTGTTATCTTGAAAAAGGGACCGACCCATTAAAGGATCAGAGCTATTTTCTGTCTTTATTGTCCGAAAAACAGCTTGAAAAAATTATTTTTCCCCTTTCAGGTATGGTAAAAGAAGATGTAAGGCAATTTGCCAAATCAAAGCATATTGTCCCAACACAACCCAGTGAAAGTCAGGACATCTGTTTTATACACGACAATAATTTTCCCGGTTTTATTCTAGAAAAACAAGGGCTTACTCCCCAACATGGTAATATCATAGATAACAGCGAAAAAATAATTGGCCGCCACAAGGGTCTTCATAAATATACCATCGGACAAAGACGCGGTATAGACTGCCCTGCAAAAGAACCATATTACGTGAAACAGATTGATATAAAAAACAATATCCTTAAAGTCTGTTTTAAAAAAGAGCTGTCAAAACGAAAATTTTCCATTTGCCAGATAAACTGGAATTTTTCAGACCAAAAAATTATCTATGATATCACTACCAAAATAAGATACAGCCATAAAGGTGCTGTATCAACACTCACCTTAAATGGATCTATTGGAGAAGTTGTGTTTGATGAACCCCAGAATGCCATTACTCCGGGACAAACAGCAGTATTTTATAAAGGTGCCAGAGTCCTGGGAGCCGGTATTATTTTATGAAAAAATTTTACATTGAAACCTTAGGGTGCAAAGTCAATCAATATGAAAGCGACGGCATTGCCTTAAGCCTTGAAGAACAGGGGTGGATAAAAAGCAAAAAAAATCAAAAAGCCGATGTTTTTATCATCAACACCTGCGCTGTTACATCCAAGGCCGGCATGCAGTCAAGGCAAGCCATTCGAAAAAGTATCCGAGAAAACCCCCATGCAAAAGTCATTGTCACAGGATGCCATGCCCAGACCGATCCTGACCAGATAAAAAAAATTGATCATATTGATCAAATCGTCTGCCATAAAGATAAAAATAAGATTGCAGACCATATTGCTTGTATTGGTGAAAACAACTCTCCTCTGACGTTTAAAAAAACCGATCACAGCAAGGCAAACTTATTCCAGGGTTTTGATCATGCGGTTATTGGTGAAATGACAAGGGCCTATCTTAAGATACAGGATGGCTGTAATGCGTTTTGTACCTATTGCATTGTCCCCTATGCCAGAGGATCTTCCGTGAGCATGCCGGAAAAAGACGTTTTTAAACATTTAAGGCAACTCAATGATTCTGGGTTCAAAGAGGTGATCATCACCGGCATCCATACGGGTATGTATGGCCTTGACCTTAAAAAAAAATCATCACTTCTAAGACTACTTGAAAAGATGAACGATGAAAGACCTGTTTACCGGGTCAGGCTCAGTTCGGTTGAACCCGGAGAAATCAATGATGGTATTATAAATCTTGCCAAACAGGGTAATATTTTATGTGACCATTTCCATATTCCGCTGCAGTCCGGGGATGATGATATTTTAATAAAGATGAAACGACCCTATAACACCTCGCTTTTTAAAGATATCATCCATAAAATTCATGAAAAAATTCCAAGTGCGGGTATTGGCATAGATACATTGATCGGATTTCCTTCTGAAACAGATAAACAGTTTCAAAATACTTATGACTTGATCAAAAAGCTTCCCGTCTCCTATCTTCACGTATTTCCATTTTCACCCAGAAAAGGAACCCCGGCTTTTTATTTTGATGATAAGGTCGATCCAAAGGTTATAAAGAAAAGATGTGCCAGGATGCGGGAACTTGACAAAGTAAAGAGAAAGGCCTTTATTGCCGCCAATCTGAATAATAAACTTGAAGGCCTTGTACAGCATAAGCCCGACCATAAAACAGGTATGCTAAAGGCAGTAACCTCCAACTACTTAACCGTTTTTATTAATACCAGCCGTGATCTGAGAGGGAAAATCCTTGATCTTATACCTGAACGGTGTGATAGTGACATGAACGTTATTGGAAAAATTATAGAATAATATTTGCATACCGGAGAGTTACACCATGGAAGATATTTATAAAAAACTTGCCATCCACCTTGATAATACCCCCAGCGGCTTTCCTGAAACCGAATCAGGAGTTGAACTCAGAATTTTAAAGCGGCTTTTTTCAAAAGAAGAGGCAGCACTTGCTTTAAGTCTTGTCTTGAACCTGGAGACTATCGAAGCAATCGCAAAAAGATCCGGGAAAGACCCGCATGAGATTGAGCCCATCCTGATTGAAATGGGTAAAAAAGGATTGCTTATTCATGTAAACCGGGATGGCATAAACACCTTTATGCTCCTTCATTTTGTTGTTGGCATATGGGAATACCAGGTCAACAATCTTACCCGGGAACTGATTAAGGATTTTAACGAATATGTTCCTTACCTGATAAAAAGCCAATATAAGAATAAAACCCAGCAGCTTCGGATAGTACCGGTTGCCAAAGCCATCAACACAGAATTGAATATCATGGATTATGAACAGGTTGAAAATATTATCAAATCCCAGTCAAAAATCCTTGTGGCCCCCTGTATCTGTAGACAAGAGCATGCTATCATGGGCAAAGGATGTGGTAAGCTGAGTGAATCCTGTCTGGTTTTTGGCGGTGGTGCCTATATCTATGAAAGCCGAGGGATCGGTCGTACCATATCCCAAAAAGAGGCTTTGGATATTCTCAAAGAAGGGGTTAAACAAGGGCTTGTCCCCCAGCCGTCCAATGCAAAAAAACCTTTGAATATCTGTCTTTGCTGTGACT
>JAGLNZ010000385.1 GCA_023139225.1 Desulfobacula sp.
GGCAAAGGTACGGGAATGGGGCTCTCGGTTGTACATGGCATTGTTACAGGCATGAATGGAGCAATCAAGGTATATAGCGAGCCGGGTCAAGGCACACAAATTTATGTTTATCTGCCTGTGATTGAAAACTCTTCTGAAAAGCAGGAGACCCTGGCCCCAGAACCGATCCCGGGCGGAACTGCGCAAATTTTGTTGGTTGATGATGAAGAAGGTATCATAAAAATGGAAAGACAGATATTAGAGCGTTTAGGATATCAGGTTACTTCCCACACTAGCAGCATTGAAGCCCTTGAAGCTTTTCGTGCCGATCCTGATAAATTTGATCTGGTTATCACTGATATGGCCATGCCCAATATGCCGGGAGATAAACTATCGGCGCAGTTGGTAAAGATACGGCCGGATATACCAATACTGCTTTGCACCGGGTTCAGCGAAACCATGTCTGAAGAAAAGGCTGCGTCTATGGGTATCAGAGGTTTTCTATTGAAACCGATTGTTATGAAAGATTTTGCTCAAAAAATACATGAAATCCTGGATAATCAGGGCAGGCAGGTTCATATCTGATTTTTAAAACCTAAAAATTAACAACCCGGTTGTATCGGGGAAAAATTTTCAGTAAAAATATTTAATACCTTAGTAGTGCATATTCAAAAAAAAAGCCAAGCAGAAAATAAATGGGTTTGATTGCTGTTGCAGGGTTTGATACTGTGACAAAATCTTATCTAAAATAAGGATTGGTTTTTGTTTAATATCTATAAAAGCAATAAAATGGAAAACCTGATGGATGCGCTGACATCTGTTCTGGGCAAAGTACCGGACAACCCAATGGTGCCTGAATGGATCGGTATCCAGTCCAGGGGGATGAAACAGTGGATCACCATGCAGATGGCCAAAAAATTTGGTATCTGCGCCAATATGCATTTTCTTTTTCCAAGGCAGATGGTGGATCAAATTTTTACCAGTTTTAAGCCCCCAGAAAATCAGGTAGATCAGGAAGATCACCATGAAAGCTTGAATGAAGATTTTTTTTTCTGGTCCGTGATGAAATTAATCAATGAGACACGGTCACAAAAATCAATGTCAGGCATTCAAACCTATATCAAAGAAGATGAAACAGGCAAAAAGCTTTATCAACTCTCCATGAAAATTGCAAAAGTGTTTGACGATTACCAGGTTTACAGGCCGCACATGCTCACACAATGGCAAAAAGGCCGGCAAAATAATCAATCGTGTGAAATTTTGAAAGATCCTGTGGCCCAATGGCAGGCAGAGCTATGGAGAAAGGCTGTATCAAAAGAGCCCCAAAATCACCTGGCCTTTAAGGCAATGCTCTTTTTAAAGGAGTTTTCTTCAAAAACCATTAATATGGATAATCTTCCGTCACGAATGTCGTTTTTTGGCATATCAGCTTTGCCTGCAATTTTTTTACAGGTATTTGAAAAAATGTCTGAAATAATGGACATAAACCTGTTTGTCCTTACGCCATCCGACCAGTTTTTTTTTGATATCAAATCAGAAAGGCAGATAGGAAAAATAGCTTTAAGGCAGGAAACTTCCATAGATCCCGGATCATTATACTATGAAATGACAAATCCGCTGCTGTCATCCCTGGGAACATCGGGAAAAGGGTTTCACTCCTGCCTTGAATCATTTAATTATAATGAACCGCTTGATGATCTGTTCCAGGATCCCATAGATGAAACAGATAAATCAGATACCATGCTGGCATATCTTCAATCGGATATATTAAACCTTGTACACAGAGAACAAGGGCACAAGGACCCTCCTGTCACCATTGCGGCATCTGACACCTCTGTCTGCATTCATGCCTGTCATTCCCCCATGAGAGAGGCCCAGGTATTAAAGGATCTTTTGTTAAACGAGTTTGAAAAAGATCCTGACCTTGCCCCCCATGATATCATTGTGATGATGCCGGACATTGAAGCATATGCGCCATTTATCGAATCGGTCTTTACCCTGGAAACACCTTTGCCGTTCTCCATCAGTGACCGCAGGAAAAGATCTGAATCAGAGCCTCTGGATGCTTTTTTAAAGATATTGGCACTTAAGAATTCCCGGCTTGAGCCAAAACAGGTGCTTGATCTTTTGCTGTCTGAATCCATTGCCAAAAAATTTAACATCACCTTTGATGAGATCAGCATGATTGAAAAAATGGTTGAGGATGCCGGGATTCTCTGGGGCCGGGATGCTGATCACAGGGAAACCTTAGGGTTGCCGCCCTTTGAAGAAAATACCTGGCAGTTTGGATTGCAACGGCTTTTTATGGGCATGGCCATGCCTGAAAGTCAAGAGGTTCCAATACAAGATATCCTGCCGTGCCAGTCCTTTGAAGGGCTTGATCTTGAGGTGCTGGGCAAATTCGCATCTTTTTGTCACACCCTGTTCTCAGTCCTTGAAACCCTGGCCGGTCAAAATACAATTGGAAAATGGTGTAAGGCGTTAAAGAAGATTGTCATCTCATTAATGGATCAAAATTTTAAAAATGAGGAAGACCTTGTTTACCTGAATCAAACCATTGGTCAGCTCAAAGAAGATGCTCAAAAGGCTGGATTCAAGGACCTTGTTTCATTTGAAATGATTTTTTCTCTTATTGAGCAGAAGCTGGATCAAAATATTTCCCAGGGAAATTTTTTAGCAGGGAATATTACTTTTTGCAATATCATGCCCATGCGCAGCATTCCCTTTAAAATCGTTGTTCTCATGGGAATGGATGAAAAATCTTTTC
>JAGLNZ010000386.1 GCA_023139225.1 Desulfobacula sp.
GGATTCAACCTGATAAAAAAATATCCAGAGGCTTACGATAAAATAGAGCGGGATGAAGACAGGTATCTGTTTCTTGAGACCCTGCTGTCGGCCAGATCAAAGTTTATTATTACCTATACCGGGATCAGCATTCAGGACAATTCAAAAATTCCTTGTGCAGGGGTTATAAGCGAGCTTATGGACACCATGGATCAAAGTTTTATTTTTCAACAGGGGGAATATCATTTTTTTCATCCGCTCCATCCCTTTAATGAAGAGTATTTTAATCCAGCCGGTTCGTTTTTCTCTTTTTCAAAGGATAATTGCAAAATTGCAAAGGCACTTTCCCTCAATAGATCTGAACCAGACAGAATCAAACCGGACGGATCTGAACCAGACAGATCCGAAAGCCGACTATTTGTTCAGTCCTCTCACAGGGCAGCATCAAAAGAGGCGCCACTAACCATTGCACTTGATCAAATAATCCGTTTTTTCAAGAACCCGGTTGAATGGTACATGAAGGAAGGATTGAATATAAAAATTCCAGACCTGGAAGAGCAGACACAGGACAGGGAAATTTTTTGCGTATCCGGACTGGATCAATACAAGCTGGGAAATTTCCTGGTTGAAAAAAATTTTCAGACTTCCAATTTCAGGTCTTCTGATTCCGGGTCTTTTGGTGAAACAGATTTTTATCCGGTTTTCAAGGCCATGGGCAGCCTTCCCTTTGGAGAGAAAGGCAAACTTGAATATGAAAAAATGATGAATACTGCCGGACCTGTCATTGATGCCGCCGGGATTATTGCATCTAAAAAACAATTGCCCCCCGTTGCCGCCAAGATAGATATAGACGGCTTGACTATTTCAATAAATTTTCCCGACATCAGACAGGATGGGGTATATTATTTAAGTTATGGAAAGCTCAATAGTGCAAGATTGCTTTCAGGATGGATCAGGCATCTTGCCTTCAATATCTGTGCTCCACCTGACTATCCAAGAAAGACCATTCTTATCGGGCGTGACCCTAAAGGCCTGAAACCATTGTTGACTTGTTCATTTCCTGCTTTGGAATCAGATGCACTCAACTATTTCAGGCAGTTGACAAAAATTTATGATAAAGGTGAAGAAAATCCGTTTTATTTTTTTTGTGAAACATCCTGGCAATTTGTACAGGCCATATCAAAGAAAAATTTTGAGCTCGGCAGGGAGTTGATTCAAAAGGCAATGAACAACTCAAAGACCAGGGCCGGCTGGTATGGCGGGTATTATCAGACAGGGGAAAAACAAAACCGGTATGTATCCCTTTGTGTTGAGAATAACGACCCTTTTGAAAGTGTTGATGCATTACTTTTATCAGGTTTTGCCCAAAATTCCATCGCCGTGTATAAACCCTTGCTGGAGAATCTGACATAAATATTATGAAGCCTCTGGACCCGTTTCATATAGACCTTGAAAAAACCACCCTGATTGAAGCCAGTGCCGGGACCGGGAAAACGTATACCATCACCACATTATATTGCCGGCTTGTGGCCGGGGGATATCCTGTGGAATCAATTCTTGTGGTCACATTTACCGAAGCTGCAGCAGCAGAACTCAAACTGAGAATCAGGACAAGACTTTTCAATACACTGGCCTGCCTTTTTGAAACACCTTGTGATAATGAAGATGACCTGGCTGGATTTTTGCGTCACCATAAAGACCTGCCAATGATTTGCCAGAGGTTTTTGCACGCATTAAACTGCTTTGACCAGGCATCCATCATGACGATTCATTCTTTTTGCCTCAAGGTTTTAAAAGAGAATGCATTTGAGAGTAACTCCCTTTTTGATATTGAGCTTGTACCGGACAGGTCTCTGTTTTTAAGGCAGGTGAGTTATGATTTTTTCATGGGCCATGTTAACAATCTTGATAAATTGTTTTTGTCTTATTTGGGCAGACGGCAGATAACCCCCCAAAGTTTTATTACTTCGTTTAACCAGGTTGTTTCACGACCGGATCTTGTCACTATCCCGTCCTTTGCGGTTTTTGAAAATGTTTTTGATGAATACAGGGAAACCTTAAAAAAAATTCATGATATCCTTTTGACAAGGGATAGGCAGATCGTCGAGTTGATCCAAAACCATAAAGGGATTGAAAAAAGAAGTTATTCGAAAAAAAATGTGCCTGCCTGGCTTTACGCCTCACGCCTGAAATTTGAGCAGGAAGGCACAGATCCGTTTTTTAAAATGACGGAAAATGGCGATGCGCTTTATAAATTTACTCAAACAAGGCTCGCGCTAAAAACAAAACCCGGTCAGACTCCGCCTGAACACGTATTTTTTGATTTATGCGAGCAATTGTTCTCTTTTGATCAAGTGTTTGAAAATAATCTTATCAGCCTGAAAATTGAATTTTTATCTTTTTTTAACACAGAACTTGATAAAATGAAGACAGCACAAGGCCTTTGTTTTTTTGATGATCTTGTCAACGACCTTGTAGCAGCCCTGGAAAAAGAAGACGCACAACATCTTCAAAAAGCCGTCAGGCAGACCTATAAAGCCTGTCTGATTGATGAGTTTCAGGATACAGACCCTGGGCAGTATGATATTTTTTCAAAAATTTTTTCTTCAAAAGGCACGCCTTTTTTTATGATTGGGGACCCGAAACAGGCTATTTACGCGTTCAGAGGGGGAGATATATTCGCTTATTTAAAGGCCTCCAAAGAAAGTGATCAAAGATTCACCCTTGAAAAAAATTATAGATCAGCACCGCTTTTGGTTGAAGGGATAAATAAAGTTTTTTCAAGCAGTATGAATCCTTTTTTTTACGAACCTATTGAGTTTTTAAAGGTCACAACCCCTGCAACAGCCGCTAACTCCCTAATTGAAAATGATAAGTTTGTTCCGCCATTACAGTTTTGTTTTATTAAAAGAGGCGAACACTCGCTTGACAGGCAGGGCTTTATCGGCAAAGAGACCGCAGCCCGGGTCATCCCAAAAGCTGCGGCAGCAGATATCGGGTGTTTGCTGCAATCAGACAAGCTCTTAAAAAATAAGGATTCTTTAGATCCTCAAAAGATCAGTCCGAAAGATATTGCTGTCCTTGTCCGGACAAACAAGCAGGCGCAACAGATACAAAGAGCCTTGTCAGATCTTGATATTCCTTCCTATCTTTCAAAGACCGGGTCTGTTTTTGACTCAGACCAGGCCATTGATCTGCATGATATTTTATGGGCTGTGTATAACCCTGATCATAAAGGCAGCATCAAAGCAGCTTTATGCACATCCGTGTTTAGTTTCTCATCTGACATGATGGTTGAACTTGATGACAAAGAAGAGCTCTTCTTTGAATGGCAGGACCGTTTCAGGGAATATAAGGTAATCTGGGAATCCAAAGGGTTTGTCTCCATGGTCATGGCCCTGTTTCATTCTGATGAAGCTTTTTTAAAGACAAA
>JAGLNZ010000387.1 GCA_023139225.1 Desulfobacula sp.
GAATACCCGATTGTTTATCTGCCGTACCTGTGGGAAGGGCTGCAAAAGCCTTCTTTAGAAAACATTTTTTTTCATGATCCTGAAAAAGATCACAAGCTGACACTTGATCTGGGATCTATAGATTTTACAAATTCTCAAAATTATTTTGAAAAAGAAGAAAAGGCAGAACAACGAAGATTATTATATGTGGCATTAACACGGGCATCTTCCATGTGCAGAATCATCTGGGGCGGTTTTAAATCAGTGGAAACTTCAGCTCTTGGCTCCATGCTGCATCTAAACGGCTGCAAAGATGATGAATCAATGATCAAGGATCTGGAACAGATTAAAGCCCCTGCAGATCAAAGTATTCTGGTGCAGCCTTATAACGGTGAATTACCCGGCCGTTTTTCAGACAGGACAGAGTCAGCAAAACCCGCACTTTCTGCCAAAGAAATTAGTCGCAGGACCAAGGCTTTTTGGAAAATGTCAAGTTTTTCAGCCATTACCCACCTTGCGCACCCTCAAACCTTTCAGGGCCGGAAGAAGTCAGATAGTGGCGGGGCAGGGCCTCTTATCACCCTTGCCGATTTTCCCAAAGGTGCCGGGTCAGGTGATTTTTTCCATTCTGTTTTTGAAACACTTGATTTTACAAAGGGCTCAGAAGAAATTTTACCATTGGTTCAATTAAAATCAAATATATCTGGTTTTTCAGACCATCAACTGATTCAAATGGCAGAAACATCTGTAAGCCAGGTGCTTGAAACAAGACTTTCATCGGGAACATCTAAGTTTTGCCTGAAAGACATCCGGCCGGACCAGCGGTTTAATGAGATGGAATTTTTATTTCCCGCTCAATCTTTTCAGATGTCATCTGTAAAAAAGGTGTTTAAACAATCAGATCCAAAATTTAAAACAACCGGATATGTTAATAAGCTTTCCCAACTGACTGCACAATCCTTTAAAGGATTCTTAAAAGGCTTTATTGATCTTGTGATACACCATGAAGGCAAATGGTATATTATTGATTATAAATCCAACTATTTAGGTGACACCTATGATCAATATTCACAGGATGCAATGCTTGATGCCATGTCGGACCACCACTATTTTCTGCAATACCATCTATATCTTGTGGCGCTTCACCGGTATCTTGGACTGCGGTTAAAAGATTATGATTATGATCGACATTTCGGCGGTATTTTTTATCTGTTTATCAGGGGGATGCACCCGGATTTCGGTTCTCAATACGGTGTGTTTTATGATCGCCCGGCAAAGGTTGATATCAGCTGCCTGTCGGATAATTTATATCCAGCTTAATTATTGCCGGTTTCGTTTGTAAAAATAAATAACCACCAGGAGTCTGGCTTTTTTATCCCCAAGGCTTTTGCCGGCATGGGGAACACAGGAGTCAAAGTAAACATTGTCTCCTTTTTCTAAAATATATGTCTTGTTGCCATATAAGAATTCAAGGCTGCCTTCCATGATATAAATAAATTCTTCGCCTTCGTGGGAATACATTTTTGTAATCTCCCAAGGCGAATGGATGATAAAGGGTTCCATGTTTTTCCCGGGTTTGTTTTCAGCCAGGACTTCATAATCATACCCGGAAAATTGTGTGGTCTCTTTAATAATTTTTCGATTTTTCCCTCTTGAAACGCAAAGTCTTACATCTGTAGGGGGTTCTATATTTTTTGACAGTATGGCAGTCACTTCAACCCCTAATGCACCGGCTATTTTGGTGAGAGTGGAATAGGGCGGTGCTTTTTCAGACCTTTCAACCTTGGACAGATATCCTTTTGTCAATTTGGTTCTTTTTGCAAGGGCCTCAAGGGTTATTTTTTTCTGGAGTCTCAGCTTTTTGATATTACTGGAAATGATTTTTTCATCCATGGCAGCAGCCCTTTTATTTTAACCTTTTACAAGGGGTAGAATATTTTCAGCAAAAGGAATGATATATCCTTTTCCTTTTAGGTCACGAATATAGGTGTCAATGGAGTCAGTATAATGAAATCCCAATGACTTGGTATCGGCTTCATCAAAATCTGAAACCAGTGTGACATTAAAGCGTTTTTGAATATCAATCACCCTGAAAGCGACATAAGAAGGCATGTCAAAATTTGCTGCCAGTTCCTTGCCGATTTTTTTAGGCTCATCCTTAAAGGTGCTCAGAACAGATGAAAAGGCTTCATTTCCCGTACCTTGTGAACACCCGGCAACAAAGAGGATGCTTCCGCCTTCTTTAACAATATTGGCGGCATTGAAAATAGCTTTGGTGGATTGATACAATTGCCCGTCCACTCTATGGCCCCCTGCTGAAATCAGGGCAAAATCTCCTTTTTGGGGGACATCAATGCAACAGGCGTGATCAACCTTTTTGCAGCCGTCCATAAATGTTTTATGCAATGGGCCGACATCGGCATGAAAAAGGTCGCCCGTACCATTTGGCACGACCGCGATATACGTGCAGGTTTTATCGTTTAAAAACAGGTCTGCCGCATCATTTATATCTTCATTAATGGGGTTTCCCCAGAGTTTTGCCTGCCTGACCATGGGGTGGGGAGAACCATCTTTTCTTACGGCAAGAGAGTGATTCTGCTGGACAGAGTCATATCCTGCAATCCCCGGCAATATATATTTTCTGCCGCCGCCGAACCCGGCGATCATATGATGGAGGATACCGCCGAAGATGATGATATGGTCAGCTTCTACAGCCTCTTTAGTGATATAGAGCTGTGTTTTTTTATAGGTTTTGCCGATATGGACAAGACGGTCTTGATTTTTATTTGCCGAATTGAGGATTTCAACTCTTTGAGTGCAATAGGTTCCGGCAAGCTGGGAGAAATTATTCTTATCCATATCATCATGGGTCCCAAGGGCTATAATGATTTTAACGTTATCCTTTGAAACGCCCAGGTCAAAAAGTGTTTTTACAATTTGTGGAACAAAGATATCGCCCCGGGCCCAAAGCCTTGTATTATCCGGAATGAGAACAGCGATTTTCTTGTGTTTGATATCCTCTGGAGTATGGGTTTTTATTCCCTTTGAAATGATCTGTTTGATTTTGTCGTTACTGATTCCCGGGATGTCTTTTCCAGTAAGGATATCAAGAATTTTATCGCTCTGGATAGTGATGTTAAGTGTGGTTTGATTTTTTTTTAGTTTAATCTTCATATCTGTTTCAACGCCGAATGAATAATGGTTACAGGGTGCAGTACCTGCAAATTATCGTTATTATTCAGATTGCCGGCAAGGTTCATCCTGCAGACCGGGCAATCAGTGAGCCAATATGTTGCCCGCACAGCTTTTGCGTTTTCAATCTTTTTGTCAACCATTTTTTTTGATACATCCGGATATTCATAAAAAAATGTGCCGCCACCACCACAGCATTCGTCAAAATCAGGGGTTCTTTTATAGGTCAAAAACGGCAGTTTTTTAATAAGGTTTTCAGCAATGATATGGGCTCCAAAATTATTTTTTGTATGGCAGGGGGCATGGTAGGTAACAGATAGTTTTTCCACCAAGGTTGAATCAAATTCAAGACGGTCAAAATGCTGATCAATAAATGAGAGAATATCCATTACCTTTGAAGCGATTTTTTTTGTATCAAAAGGGTTTTGGCCTTGATTTTCAATAAGGCGCGGATATTCATTTTTTAAAGCCTCTCCACAGGTGGAACAGTCCACAAGAACGGCATCAACATCATGGTTTTTAAATGCATTGATATTCGTCGTGATATTTTTAAATGCCTTGTCTGCCGCTCCATGAAACAATAAGGGAATAGAACAGCAGGTTTGGTCTTCAGGGATAATAATCTTATATCCCATATGTTTTAAGATTCCAATGGTTGCAAATCCTGTGTCGTCATATAAATAGTTAGTTGCACATCCGGTAAAGTAAAGGACTGTTCCGACTTGTTTTTTATCCGGAAGGATAATCGTATCACTGGCTTTTCGAAACGGAGTGGTATTGAGTGTTGGGAAATTATTTAAAGGGATGTTGCCAAGTTTATAGTTTTCAGCAAAGCTGTCAGGTAAAATTTTTTGTCCGGCTCTGGCAAGATTGGCACCAAATTTTATCCGGTATTCCCGGGCAAGCAGATAAATCAGACTCTTTATGGCCGGTGTTTCCCCCTGGTCCTCAACCATTTTTTTTCTCATTTCCATGAATTTTGAATAATGGTCAATCCCGGAAGGACAATTGGCGGTACATGATCCGCACATCAGGCACTTTGATACAATTTCCTTTAATAAGGCAGAAGAGGCAAGGGTGTTATTGTCATAGGCTTTTATCAGCTGAAGTTTGGCCCGTGGGGATGCCTGCTCTTCTTTCAATAATTTATATACCGGGCAGGCATTGAGGCATAGCCCGCATTTTCCACAATTTTGAAGCATTTCTTTTGTCATACAAATTTTCCGGGATTAAGAATGGAATCGGGATCAATGGCCTGTTTGATTTTTTTCATGAATTCAATGGTATTTTTATTCATTACAAGGGGAAGATAGGCTGATTTGGCAAGTCCGATCCCGTGTTCGCCGGATAATGTGCCGTCAAGTTCTGCTGCGGCCTGAAAAATTTCAGAGAAGGCAGTTTCAACTTTTTTCCATTCTTCCTTATTGGCTCTATCGGCCGGAATCATGGGATGCATGTTGCCGTCTCCTGCATGGGCCAGAACACCGACTTTAAGTCCGTATTTATCTGTGATTTCAATAATCTTACGTATCATTAAAGGCACCTTGCTGACAGGGACGGTCACGTCCTCAGAAATAATATCAGGGGCAAGCTTTGCAAATACACCGTAGGCAGACCGCCTTGCAGTCCAGAGTTTTTCCCTTTCAAGATCAGATGTGGCTTCCTGAACGTGAATCGCACCATTTTTTCTGACCTTATCAATGATTTGTTTCATCTCTTTTTCACAGGCCTCTTTAACCCCGTCTATTTCAATAATAAGCGAGCCTGCAGCATTACGGTCCAGCCCAAGATTTGCCACATCTTCAATAGCGTTCAGGGTCAGGTTGTCCATCAGTTCCATGGCAACGGGTATGATGCCCGAGCCAATAATGTCAGTTACTGCCTTTGCCGTGTTATCAAGGTCATCAAAGGTCACCATCAAGGTTTTCACGGTTTCAGGCATTGGCAGAACCTTTAAGATCGCTTCCGTGATAATTCCCAGCGTGCCTTCTGATCCGCAGAAAAGGGAAGATAGTTTGTAGCCTGTGACGTCCTTGACATTTTTACTGCCAAACCGGATGATGTCACCCGATGCCAGGACCACCTCCATTCCAAGCACATAATCAATAGTAACACCGTATTTAAGGCACCTTGGTCCGCCGGCATTCTGGGCAATATTCCCCCCGATTGTAGAGGTACTCATGGAAGCAGGATCGGGCGGATAAAAGAATTTAAAGGGTGCCAGGGCTTTCTGGACATCGGCATTGACAACTCCGGGCTGCACAATAATATATCTGTCACGGGTATTTACTTCAATTATTTTGTCCATTTTTGAAAAACAGAGCACAATTCCGTGTTTTATCGGAACCGGCGCACCACAGACACTTGTACCTGCGCCGCGACCGGTGACGGGTATTTTAAACTTGGAAGCTGTTTTTAATATATCCGATACTTCCTTTGTTGTTTCAGGGAAAATCACAGCCTCGGGCTCAGATTCCACTAGAAATGCATCATAGGCATAACAGGCCAGCTCTTCGGGCCGATCAAGATATCTATCTTTTCCAATAATTTGAATCAATTCATTTTTTACTTGGTTGTCCAGCATAAAAGTCTTTCCTTAGTGAAGAAACATATTTGGCAGCACCAATGAAATCCAGGGGATATAGGTGACAATCATCAAACATAATAACATGATCGCAAGAAAGGGGAGTACCCCTTTTGCGATTTTAGTTAAAGGCTCATTGGTAATACCCGAAGCGACAAACAGGTTGAGTCCAAAGGGAGGGGTGAGCATACCCATCTGGATATTCAAAACCATGACAACTCCAAAATGAACCAGATCAATGCCGTAGCGGTTGAGGGTTTCTAAAAATAGCGGTGCCAGAATCAGCATGGCACTGACATCATCCATAAAACATCCCAGAATAAGAAATAAAATATTGACGGTCAGCAGAAACATCCAGGGGCTGTTAATATGCTCCATGATGATATCTGCCAGCTGGTGGGGAATCTGTTCTGCTGTCAACAGCCAGATAAAGGTCATGGCTGTGGACAGGATGAACAAAAGGCATGCGGACAGAACAGCGGATGCCCTGCACACGGATGTGATATCCTTAACCTTGAATTCCTTATGAATAAATATTTCAACAAACAGGGCATATACCACACTGACGGCTGCGGCTTCAGTCGGTGTGAATACTCCCGAATAGATACCGCCAAGGACGATAAAGGGCAAAATCAATGCCCATATCCCTTCTTTTGCTGTCCTGATAATTTCAGACAGGGAGGCTTTGGTTTCTATGCGCCAATTATTTTTTCTGGCAATAATATAGGTATAAATCATTAAAGCAAGGCCGATCATAAGCCCGGGCAGAATTCCTGCCATAAACATTTCCGCCACAGAGACGTTCATGACAAGACAGTATAAAATCATAGGAATGGAGGG
>JAGLNZ010000388.1 GCA_023139225.1 Desulfobacula sp.
TGCCCGCCAAGGTATGGATCATTACAGATAATGACATCTCCGTCATTAAACTCTTTAACTTGTTTAATCATATTAACCGCGGTTTCCGGAAGACTGAATATCATCAGGGGACAAAGATGCGCCTGGGCTAAGATACCGCCATCCGCATCCAGTATGCCGCAGTTTATATCCATAATTTCCTTGACGATTGTTGTTCGTCCCATCCTCATCAGGTTATACCCCATATCGTCTGCAACAGCCTCTAATCCGTACCGTATAACCTGCATAGTTATAGCATCTGCCTTGTATTTCACTGTTTCCTCCCTGCCCTCTAATGACTGTCGTGTTCAAATTCTATTATGATATTTCCAAACTCATCAATAATTCCATAAGAGTCCGGCCCGATGAGTGTTGTGGAAATTGTCTCCTCAACAAGACATGGGCCGATTATTTTACTCCCGGCAGACAATAGTTTCCGGTCAAAAACCAGTGTTTTTTCCCAGCCGTTATTTTCAAAATACACATCTCTTTCATCTTTCCCATCGTTATCCACAAGCGTAATTCCGGTTTTTTCCGGTGCAAAGGAAACCGGCCGGTTTTTTCCTTTTACCCTTACTCTCAGATTTACAAACTCCACAACTTCAAGTGGCTCGGAATAGGAATAGACCTGCTGATGCAATTCATGGAAATTCATGGCGATTTTTTTAATATAATCATTATCAACTTCTTTTACCGGTTCAATGGGAGCATTAAGTTCCCATGACTGCCCTTCATATCGAAGATCTGCAGACCATGTCAGGTCTATGTTCTGTTCAGGAACATTTTCTTTTTTCATCTGTAAAAACGCTTCTTTCTCCATAATCAAAAATGTGTTTAAAAATTCATCCGGGTTGACCTGATAATCTTTTTTAATAAAGGTTCTTACAAAATCGTGTTGAATATCCGCCACAACAAAACCGACTGCTGAAAAATTGCCGCTCATCGGCGGAACAATCACTCTGGCCATACTCAGCTCCTTTGCAATATCCACAGCATGCAGGGCAGCAGCACCTCCCATTGCAACCAAAGAGAACTCCCTTAGATCATATCCTCTTTCAACACAATTTTTACTGATTCCTTTTGCCATGTTGGCGTTAACAATGCGCAAAATTCCCACGGCAGCCTCTTCAACACTGATGCCTAATTTATCTGCAACCTGTTTTTTTATTGCCTGGGCTGCCTTTTCAGGAAAAAGAGATAGCTTCCCGCCTAAAAAATATTCTGGATTTAATCGACCCAGTATCAGATTGGAATCAGAAACAGTCGGCAGAAAGCCTCCCCACCCGTAACAGGCGGGACCGGGACTGGAGCCGGCGCTTTTCGGTCCGACATTGAGTGCACCTGCAACATCAACCCATGCAATACTGCCTCCGCCGGCACCAATTGTTTTTAAGTCCACCATAGGCAGCTTGATTGGATAGTTGCTCACGCCCCCCCAGGTAGTCGTCTTTGGAAGATTCTTGTGGATAATCGAAATATCGAAGGTTGTTCCTCCCATATCCGCTCCAATGGCCATTTCATGACCAGTCAGAGTACTGATAAATGCCGTTGCAATGGCGCCCCCTGCAGGGCCTGAATTAATAAGATGAGCCGCATGGTCTGCCGCAACATATGCCGCCATTGTTCCACCGCTGCTTTGCATGATCTGGAGATTTACCTTACCGTATTTATGTTTTAATTGGTCAATGAGCTTGGTCATATATTTTTTTATTACCGGACCGAGATATCCGTTCATTACCGTGGTACAGGTTCTCTCATATTCCCGAAATTCCGGACAGATTTGATAAGAAAGGGAAACAGGAATATCCGGTAGTTCCTGTTTGCATATTTCTCTGATTCTTTTTTCATGGGTCTGATTCAAAAAAGAGAAAAGAAGGGAAATAACGATGGCTTCGACTTTATTCTCCTTGAAAATCCGGATCGCAGATAAAACTGAATTCTCATCTAAAGGAGTATGGATTTTACCCTTGCTGTCAACTCTTTCTATAACGCCTTTTCTTAGATATCTTGGCACAAGCGGGGTGGGGTTGTCCGCACCAAAATCAAAGGCTGCCTCCTTAGGGCGGGCAACTCGTCTGATTTCAAGCACATCTTCAAATCCGGCTGTGGTAATAAGACCGACCCTGGCACCGTTACCTTCAATAATAGCATTGGTTCCAATCGTTGTTCCATGGATAATATAATCAATATCTTTAATTTCAACATTTCCGATTTGGAGTATCTCTTCGATGCCGGTAAGAACGCCCCGGGTTAAATCATTATGAGTCGTAGGTGTTTTGGTATAATGAAATTTGCCTGTTAATTCATTTACCATCACAACATCTGTAAAAGTACCGCCAACATCAATTCCAATTCGTAAATTTTTCATAAATTTTCCAATGCTGTCCCTTAATTATATATTTCAAAAAATCAAAATCTCGCATAAACCTTATCAATTATAGAAGTTTTTTTTCCAGAATTCCGGATCTGTATTTTCCTTCCAGTTAGAACCGAATCGGCTATTAAAATACGCTTCAAGCCTTACAAACCACTTACTGTTTTTGTAAACACCTCCCTGATGGTTTGTTAATACGTCAGTCAGAAAAGTCTTAATTTCAAAGAGCTTTTCTTTTGGTACATAAGCCCGGGCTCCGTTTTTTATGGTTTTAATAAAATTTTCAGAATCAAGGGCATGAGCCGTCAACATTAGTGTCGGAATTTTTTTGCTCCTTGTGATTTCCAATAATTTATATCCATTTACACCCATTATATCGAGGACAGCTGCATCATATTCCCCTTTTTGCAGAAGAATACTGGCGGCTTCAAAATCACCGGCTGTTTCCACAACACACTTATCCAGTATTTCTTTAATGGAATCCAAAATATCCGATTCATCATCAACAACTAAAATCTTTTTCCCGCTTAAAATATCAAAAGGCCTTAATTTCAAATCCACGATAAAAACACATTTTTTGAAACCTTTTGAAACACATTCAACCTCATGGGCTATGCAGTATTGATCAAAAATTATGGATGCCATTCCACCAACAACCCCTCTAATCAAATCGCACACACATTTTGATGATTTCCCATAGGACCCGGCAAAAGGAGAATTTTTTACTGAAACACCCAGGATGCCTTTTTCCGGATCAAAATGATTTAGAGTAAACTTACCCCATCCTATCTCAGTTCCCATTTTCATCATGAAGTCAATAAGCTGCTTGTCAGAATAGTTAAACGTTTCTTTATATTTTTTTGAAGATAGATATCCACCACTGAATCCGCCCTGATAGAACCCTTCTTTTGCATTCTTACCTAAGACTTTTTCTATTTCTTTTTGAAAATCTATAATTGTCTCAGGTCTGACTAACAAATATCTTACTCCATGATAGGTCAGGGTTCCCGAATTTTCGTCATATTTAAGATCATCTAATATAGAATTTTTTGACATTACGCTTCCTTCTTAGACCTTTCAAAAGTTTAAAATCTGTAAATTATTATGCTGTTAATTCATTAAGCTTGGCAGATATAAGGCAAGACAGGGAAATGCCATAATTAAAGCCATTACAATGGCATCGCAGGCTAGAAAAGGCAGTCCTGCTCTGTATATATCGCCCATTGTTGTGTTTGACGGGGCGACCCCCTTCATGACGAATAGAACCAGACCAAAAGGAGGCGTTGTTGTGGCCATCTCCATATTAAGAAGCATCATTGTATTGAACCAGATTGGATCAAAGCCAAGATTTTTTATCATTGGAGTATAGACCGGCAAGGTTACCATCATGATGGTCAGAGGTTCCATAAAAACCCCCATGAAAAGGAGGATTATCTGCATAAAAATTAAAATGAATATAGGATGCATATCCAGGCCGGCAGCTAAGTTCACCATGCCTGAGCTGGCACCGCTGAAAGCCAGAATCTGAGAAAATGCCATGGCGCCTGCCATAATCATAAACATCATAATAGTTACTTTAAGCGTACTGGATATTGAACGGGTAATAACCTGCCAGTCCCATCCTTTGTATATAAGTGATAGGACAAAGCACCCAAGAGCACCGGTTGCGGCTGATTCCGTTGGCGTGGCAACGCCTAAGAACATAAGACCTATTACTAAAAAAACAATTGCACCCAGAGGGAGAACATATTTGCAGGTTAGAACAATTTTCTCAAAAAACTGCGTTTTTTCTACCTCATAGGAAGGTGCCAGGTCAGGTTGTAAAATACATCTGATGATAATATAGGCCGCATAAAGAAGTGCCATTATTATTCCCGGCACAATGATTGCCATCAGCATCTCTCCAACTGAATTTCTGCTCAGGGATGCCAGCAATACTGCCAAAGCGCTGGGTGGAATCATGATGGCAAGCCCGCCGCTGCCGAGAATCGGACCGATACTCATTTGCTTTTTATACCCTTTTTTTTCCATTTCCGGCACCAGTACAGAACCAAGCATGGCACAGCCTGCCATGGCTGAACCCGATAATGTAGAAAACAATGTGCCCCCGCCTATGGCCAGCATGCTCAGCCGGCCCGGAACACGCCCCAGCCATTTATCAAGAGTGTCCATCATTTTTTGGGCGACACCTGAAATAAACATGATTTCACCCATTAGGATAAACAGGGGAACCGGTAAAAGGGCGAAGGAAGCAATCGATCTGTAAATACTCCTGATAAGTTGGGCAAGCCCTGCTTCACCGCCCCAGAAAACATAGACACCCACTATATTAATAAAAAGGAAGGCAAAGGCTACCGGAACGCCGATGAAAAACAAAAACATTAAACCGGAAAAAATTATTATAAGCGTCATC
>JAGLNZ010000389.1 GCA_023139225.1 Desulfobacula sp.
ACTCGATCCGTTTTATGGTTCCAAAGCTTTCAATAATTCCTGTAAACACCTGGCTTGATTCCTATTTATTTTAGATATCCCTGCACAAGAATATCAGTGTCAAATTGAGTAACATTCACACCTTTAAGTTCAAAGGCATCCTTTATCAATTTTGGGCCATGGCCTTCAAACACAGGAATACCGTCACTGCTGCCTAAAAATTTGGGTGCCAGGAAAAACAACACTTTATTTACAATTCCGGCCTTAAGTGCTGATCCTGCCACCACGCTGCCACCTTCTATCAGAAGGCTTAAAATTGACATCTGTCCTAACTTAATCATCAGTTCATTTAAATCAAGTCTTTGTGCCTTTAGAGATACCTCAAGAATTTGTGCCCCAGTGCTTTCAACCAATGCTTTTTTTTCTTTAATAGCACCAGGGCCCGTAACAATAATGGTTTTAGCATTAGAATTTTGGATCAGCACTTTTGCATTTTCTTTGATACTTAAATGGGTATCCAGAATAATTCTTATAGGGTCTTTTGTTTGAACCCCTTTTATTCTTGAAGTAAGCGACGGGTTATCGGCATGCAGGGTGCCTGATCCTACTAAAATGGCATCCACTTCATGCCGGATCTTATGAACATACTCCCTTGATTTCTCATTGGTGATCCATTTTGAATCCCCTGTGGATGTTGCAATTCTTCCATCCAGAGTAGACGCACATTTCAAAATAACAAAAGGCTTTTTATCATTTTGAATATACCAGACAAATTCTTCAATCAGAATTTTAGCTTCTTTTTCTAGAACGCCTGAAACAACCTCAACGCCATTTTCATGTAAATACTTTATACCTCCCCCGCAGACATGGGGATTGGGATCTTTACAGCCCACTACAACTTTTTTAATTTTGGCTTTGATAATTTTATAGGTACAGGGCGGGGTTTTTCCAAAATGGTTACAAGGCTCCAGGGTGACATAGATGGTTGCACCCTCTGCTTTGGCACCAGCATCATCTATGGCCTCTACTTCAGCATGTGCAAGGCCTGCTGCCCTGTGAAAGCCTTTTCCGACAACTTGTCCGTCCTTAACAACGACAGCACCGACACAAGGGTTAGGGGACGTGAATCCTTTTGCCTTTCGAGCAAGGGATAACGCCTGCTGCATGTAGTCATGATCCGTCATCGGCCTTATTTCAAAATCGCGTCGAATTCAATGGGCAGGCATTCCTTGGGGATCAGCCCTTTAAGCTCCTGGATAAAATCGGCCACATCCTTGAATTCCCTGTAAACAGATGCAAACCTGACATAGGCGACATCATCGATTTGCTTTAAGGCTTCAATAATTTTTTCCCCCACAACCTTTGAAGAAATTTCCCGGTCATTGGTTTCCCGCAAATCCCGTTCAATTGCATCCACGGTTTCTTCAATCAGATTAATGCTGATAGCTCTTTTTTCACAGGCTTTTTTAATACCGGTCAGTACTTTTTCCCGGTTAAAGTCTTCCCTGCGACCATCTTTTTTTACGATCATAACAGGCCCTTGCATAAACCTTTCGTAGGTTGTAAACCGCCTTGTGCATTCCTGGCATTCTCTGCGTCGGCGAACTTCAAACTCAATCTTGCCCGGACGCGAATCAATAACTCTTGTATTTGGTTTTCCGCAAAATGGGCATTTCATATCAGCCTCTTTCTTCTTTAAATTTCAAGTTGGACGAGTTCCACCTGGGCCTTATCAAACATATCCAAGGTCAAAGGGTCGTCATACCCATCTTTATAATATACGGTCTTAATACCGGCATTGATAATCATCTTTGCACAAATAGAGCAGGGTTGATTGGTACAATAAAGGACAGCCCCATTCACGGCAATACCATGAAAAGCCGCCTGGATAATGGCATTCTGCTCTGCATGAACCCCGCGACACAATTCATGCTT
>JAGLNZ010000039.1 GCA_023139225.1 Desulfobacula sp.
CATTTTGCAACATATTTTACATTTTCAACTCTATAAAGAGAACTTATGGGCATCAACATAACAGAAGGTGTGGTTGCTCCCCAGGAGGTATGTCCACCATTATCCAGTACCATTCTAATATCCCTGAATGTGAGCTTGCCTGTCTTGTCGCATCCCTGTTTGATGTAAATGACGGTAGGCTGTCTTGTTGAAGTTGCCTTGAATTCTTCGACACGGTCAAAAACAATTTTTACAGGTTTTCTACATTTGTATGCCAGAAGAATGGCAATATGCTCATAGGCATAAGTATCAAGTTTGCTTCCAAAGCCACCACCGATAATCGGTTTGATAACCCTGACGCGTTTGTTCTTAAGCCCCATGGCTTTTAAGGATTCAAGAAAATCTTTTTGCGCCAGGGACGGAATTTGTGTATTGGTATAAATAGTCAGGTTTTCTGCTGCATCAAACAGCGCTAAAGCACCACTTGTACCCATGCAGCAATGGGTAACCCAAGTTGTACTGAATTTATCTTCCACAACAAAAGCTGATTCTTTTTCTGCTTTTTCCACATCTCCATAATGAATGTTCCAAGGCATTTTAAGTATATTTGATTTAAGGTGTTCATGAACAAGTGGAGAATTCTTTTCCATTGCTTTTTCAGGATCAAAAATGCCTGCAAGCTCTTCATACTCGATTTCAATAAGGTCAATGGCCTTTTTGGCAATTTCAGGACTTATGGCAGCAACGGCAGCAACTTCATCCCTGAGAGAATTGACCTTACCTTTTTTTAGGGGAGGATTATCCTTAATAAATCCCATTTTCATTTTTTCAGGAACATCTTCTCCTGTTAAAACAGCATGCACGCCTGCTAAAGCCAAGGCTTTTGATGTATCTATTTTAACAATATTTGCATTGGGATATTTGCTGTAAAGAATTTTTCCGTAAAGCATGCCGGGCATTTTGACGTCCTGGATATATTCTGCTCTGCCCATGGCCTTTTGGGCTGCATCAAGTTTGGGAATTCGTTTTCCAACTACACTAAATTCACTACTATTCTTAGTCATTTTGCCCTCCCATGCCTTTGACAGCCTCAACAGATTCAAAAATTTGTATATATCCTGTACACCTGCAGATATTTCCTGCAAGGGCATGCTTTATTTCTTCCCGATCTGCATCAGGGTTTTCATCCAGTAATGCCTTTGAGGACATAATCATCCCTGGCGAGCAAAATCCGCACTGGATACCGCCATTGTCCACAAAAGACTGCTGTATCGGATGTAATGCTCCGCTGGTTGAGGCAAGTCCTTCAATGGTTTCTACAGTTTTCCCTTCTATTTCTATTGCCAGATAGAGGCAGGAATTTACAGCAAGTTTATCAACAATAACAGTACAGGCACCGCATTCACCATTGCCGCATCCCTCTTTAGTTCCGATAAGTCCCATTTCCTCCCTTAAGAGGTGTAACAGGGTCCAATGGTCCTTGATCTCGTAAGAGATCTTGTCACCATTTAATAAAAAAGATATGTTTGTTGTCATGGGAAAAGTTCCTCCTAACTGTTATTTCTTATAATTTGCAGACATTTAAGGCCCATTCTTCTTACCATGACCCTTATCATCTCTTTTCTATGCCAGGCTTTTCCCCTGACACTGTCCCTAACCTTGGATTCATCTGCAGCAATTTTCCCGGCCTCTATCAGAATTTTTTCATCAATTTTCTTTCCGACCAGAAGACTTTCAGCATCAAAGGCCCTCATTGGGGTTGGGGCTGCAACGCCTAAACAGATTCTTGCCTTTGCACAGGTCACAAGATCATCATTTACGGTTAACAATACTCCGATACCGATCAGGGGAAGCTCCATGGCAGCCCTGCGGCCGAATTTGATATAGGCGCTTCCGGTATGAGAAGTCTGGGGTGGAATTGTGACCTTTTTCAGGATTTCCCTGGGCTTTAAAACAGTTTTGTATGGTTGGACAAATAGATCCTTTACTTCAATAGACCGTTCACCTTCAGGGCCGTGAAGAAGAGCCACACCGTCTAAGGCAATCAATGGGATGGCACCATCAGCCGATGGTACGGCATTGATCAGGTTTCCGCCAATGGTTCCCACGTTTCTGACTTGCAAAGAACCGATATTGGAGACAGCATCATAGATAATGGGATACTCATTTTGAATCATCAAGGATTTTTCAAGGGTTGCATGGGTGACCAGAGCACCAATGGAAAGCTCGCCTGTTGCATCGTTTTTATGCAACTCACTCATTTCTTCTATTTTTTTCAGGGAAATTAAATAGTCCGGTTCCATCCAGCCTTCCTTGAGTTTGACAATCACATCTGTTCCCCCGGCGATATATTTGGCCGTCTCACTGTGTTGACCATGCAAAGCAATGGCCTCTTCAACGGTTGTAGGGGATAAATACTTAAATGCTTTCATACATATTCCTTTCATTAACTTCGGTTATCAATGACTTTGCTGGATACTGGATATTGGATACTGGTTAAAAACCAGCATCGAGTAACGAGAATCGAGTATCGAGCATCCAGTATCGAGCAAATTCTTTACTCACTACTCATTCCACGGAGTCTT
>JAGLNZ010000390.1 GCA_023139225.1 Desulfobacula sp.
ATGGTTTTTATTTGTTTTGTCTCGGCTGCACCGGAAATGACAGGAATTAAAATGAATAGGACTAACAATAAAAGGCGCTGTTTTATTAAAAAATTTAGCTTGTTCACAATAAGCTCCATATTATAGTTTTGTTTTCAGCAATTGAGTGACGATTTTCGGATCAGCCTTACCCCGGGTTTTTTTCATGATCTTTCCCATGAAAAAGCTGAAAAGTTTTGTTTTACCATCCCTGTATGCCGTCACTTCATCGGGATTTTCATTGATGATATCCTGGACCATTGCTTCAAGTTCTGACTGGTCGGATACCTGTTCAAGCCCTTTTTCCTTTACAATGACTTCAGGGCTTTTTAAGGTTTCAACCATTTCTTCAAATACGGTTTTTGCGGCATTGGCATTAATTTTTCCATTTTCAATCAATAGAAGCAGTTTTGAAAAAGCCTTTGCAGTGATAAGGGACTTCTTTATGCTGATCCCTTTTGTATTCAGCATGCCAAGCAGGGTGGTCATCACCCAGTTGGCCGCCTGTTTTTTGTCTTTCAGGGGTTCGGCTGTTTCTTCAAAAAAATCAGCCAGCTCAATGGACGAGGTCAGAACTTTGGCATCGTAATCAGCCAGTTTATATTCTTTTACAAATCTTGAACGTTTTTCATCCGGCAGCTCCGGCAGCTCTTTTTCTATTTCTTGGATCCAGTTGTCATCAACAATGAGCGGCACAAGGTCAGGATCGGGAAAATATCTGTAATCATGGGCTTCTTCTTTGCCGCGCATGGAAGTTGTTTTGTTTTTGGAAGGGTCCCAGAGCCTGGTTTCCTGAATGACCTTTTTCCCTTCTTCCAAAACATATGTCTGGCGTTCAATTTCATAAGAAATAGCTTTTTCAACATTTTTAAAAGAATTCAGGTTTTTAAGTTCTGATCTGATGCCAAATTCTTTTTGCCCCCTGGGTCTTAATGATATATTGGCATCACACCTGAAACTTCCCTGTTCCATGTTACCGTCACATACATCAATATATCTTAAAATGGCATGCAGTTTTCTTAAATAGGCGCCTGCCTGCCTTGGCGTCCTGATGTCGGGTTCACTTACAATCTCGATTAAGGGAACACCGGCCCTGTTTAAATCCACCATGCTTTTGGCCCTTGCAGGATCATGGATCAGTTTTCCTGCATCTTCTTCCATGTGAATCCGTGTAATGCCTATCTTTATTGGACCTGCTTTTTCAGATTCAATTTCAAGATACCCATGTTCGGCAATGGGGACTGCATACTGGGATATCTGGTATCCTTTTGGAAGATCCGGGTAGAAATAATTTTTCCTGTCAAAACGGCTTTCCTGATTTATTTTGCAATTGGTGGCAAGAGCAGCTTTAATTGCAAAGGATACGACCTGTTTGTTCAAGACGGGCAACACTCCCGGCATGCCCGTACAAACAGGGCAGGTGTTGGCATTAGGTGATTTGCCAAATTCAGTAGAGCACCCGCAGAAAATTTTGGTTTTGGTTTTCAGCTGTGCATGGACTTCAAGACCGATAACAGGTTCAAACTGCATAAATAATTCTTTCCTTGTGTTTTTATTTTACAATAACCTCCTCTTATAACCTTGATATTTTCATTAATCAATATAATTTTTATTGCATATGGACAGGTAAAAATATAAAAGTTATACCGGTTATTTTGAGAGCTGCAGAAATTAAAAGGATAGATTTAATATGAAATTTTTCTTTTGTGTCATCGGCATGGTCATGATTGTTGAAGGACTGCCATACTTTGCATTCCCCAGTAAAATGAAAGAAATGATCCAAATGATTATCAGCCTTGATGACGCAAATCTAAGAAAGTTTGGCTTTGTTTTAATGCTTGCAGGGCTTTGCATTATTTATTTTGTCATGAAAGGGCAATGATGTTTCAATTATTTGATTATGCTTATGATTTGCCGGCAAAAAAGATTGCCCAGACACCCTGTAAAAACAGGAGTGAATCCAAGCTGTTACATCTGAATAGAAAAGCAGGAACCATTTTTCATCATCGATTTAAAGATATCACAGGCTTGCTTAAGAAAGGTGATCTTCTGGTAATCAATGATACTAAGGTGGTTCCGGCAAGACTGTCAGGTAAAAAAGAGACCGGCGGTAAGGTTGAGGTGTTGATTATTGATTATGCAACCGGGATGAAAAATCTTGAGCGAACCGGCTTTTTTACATGCGACTGCCTGATTAAAGCATCAAAAAGTCCTAAAAAGGGTGCGGCTCTTTTGTTGGCAGATACCGTCCAGGCAAGGGTTGAAGCTGTAAAGGGGGCTGTTTGCGAAATAAAATTTTTAAATGGTGACAAATTTTTAAGCTTTTTAAAAAAATCCGGCCAAATCCCGCTGCCGCCTTATATCAAAAGGAATGATCCTTCTTCCGGCCAAAATGACCGGGAAGACTACCAGACTGTTTATGCATCAAAAGAGGGCGCGGTTGCAGCGCCGACAGCAGGGCTTCATTTCACAGAAGAGTTAATGGATGATTTAAAAAAAAAGGGGATCCAATTTGTCCCGATTACCCTGCATGTCGGATATGGGACATTTGTACCGGTAAAAGTTGATGATATAAGAGATCATCAGATCCATTCCGAATATTTTTCCCTGTCCAGGGAAAATGCAGATAAAATCAATACTGCCAGGCTTCAAAACCGCCGTATTATTGCGGTTGGTACAACCAGTGTCAGAACGCTTGAGTATCTTTGTGATGAAAGCGGCATAGTGAGGGCGCAAACCGGCATGTGTGATCTTTTTATATATCCGGGTTACACTTTTAAGTGCGTGGATGCCATGATTACCAATTTTCATCTTCCCGAATCCACGCTTTTGATGCTGGTATCTGCATTCTACAGCCGGGAAAAAATGTTGCATGCATACGAGGAAGCCAAACTTAAGGATTATCGATTTTTCAGCTATGGCGATGCCATGCTGATCGAATAAGGAAATCATGTTAAAGTTTGAATTATTAAAAGAACCAAATAAAAAAGATTGTGAACAATCCAGGGCCAGGCTTGGGACTATCACAACCGATCATGGTGTTATTGACACGCCTATTTTTATGCCGGTGGGCACTTTGGGTTCGGTAAAATCAATCAGTGTTGAAGATCTGGATCACTGCAGGGCACAGATTATTCTTGGCAATACCTATCATCTTTATCTGCGGCCGGGTTGTGAGGTGATTGAACACATGGAAGGCCTTCATGAATTTATTCGTTGGGATAAGCCCATGCTGACGGATTCCGGGGGATTCCAGTTTTTTTCTTTGGCAAAGCTTGCAAAATTTTCAGATGAGGGGGTTTCTTTTCAATCTCATATTGACGGGTCAAGACATGTTTTTTCTCCTGAAAAGGCAGTTGAAATTCAAATGATCCTAGGGTCTGACATCATGATGTCCCTTGATTGGTGCATAGGACATCCTGCCAGTGAAATACAGACTATGGACGCCTTGAACAAGACAAGTATGTGGGCAAAAAGAGGGTTTGACTATTGGCAGGAAAAAGGGGGTGTAAACAATTTGTTTGGAATTATACAAGGGGGCATGTACAAGCATCTTCGCCGTCTTTCAGCCGAACAATTGACCGAGATTGATTTTCCGGGGTTTGCCATTGGGGGGTTAAGCGTGGGAGAGCCGAAAGATCTTATGTATGAAATGGCAGACCACACCCTGCCGTTGCTGCCGTTTCACAAACCCAGGTATATCATGGGGGTTGGCACGCCCGAGGACTTGGTTGAACTGGTTGGGATGGGCTGTGATATGTTCGACTGTGTTATGCCGTCAAGAAATGCCAGGAACGGTCAGCTCTTTACTTCAAGGGGAACCATCAATATTCCCAATGCGAAATTCAGATTTGACAAAGGGCCCATTGATTCGGATTGTAAGTGTTATACCTGTCAGAATTATTCACTGGCATATTTAAGGCATTTATATAAGTCCAGGGAGCTTTTAGCCTACAGGTTAAATACGATCCATAATATTTATTATTATCTTGATCTAATGGGGAAAATGCGGGATGCAATAAAAGAAAACAGGTTTTTGGAGTTTAAACAAGATTTTTATTCTAAAAGACAAAAATGATAAAAAATTTTTAATATTATAATTAACACAAGGAAGTAAACATATGCACGAAATGGGAATTGCCCAGCAACTGGTTCAGATTGCCATAGATTCTATCCCCGAAGATATTGAGAATCCAAAGGTGGAAAAACTCAATCTGAAAATCGGGAAACTCGCATCTGTGGTTGAGCACAGTTTGACCTTTTGTTTTGAGATCATAACAAAAGATACGCCTTTGGAGAATGCAAGGCTGGATATTGATTTTATTCCGGTAATGGTCCATTGTAAATCCTGTGATAATGAATGGGAAGTTACAGGGCCTGTATTTAAATGTCCCTTTTGTGAGGACGGGGATGTTGAAATGCTCACCGGAAGGGAGATTGAGATCACTTCTCTGGAACTTGCAGATTAATTAAAGATATAAACCATTAAGAAAGACAGGCGGAATAATGGAAATAAATATTCAAAAAAGAGTCCTTGAGGCAAATGAGACAGAAGCAGATAAAAATCGAAAGTTTTTCAAAGATAAAAATGTTTTTGTTGTTAACATGATGTCATCTCCCGGTTCCGGAAAGACAGAAACCCTTTGTAAAACCCTGGTAAAATTGATGCCGGATATCAGGGTGGGGGTGATTGTGGGAGATATCTGCACCACCAACGATGCAGACAGGCTTGAAGTAACCGGCGCTAAAGTAACCCAGATCAATACGGACCAGTTTGGTGGTGACTGCCATCTGGCAGCAAACCTGATCATTGACTCGGCAAAGCAGCTTGGTTGTGACGATCTTGATCTTCTCATTGTGGAAAACATTGGAAATCTTGTCTGTCCGGCTGAATTTGATATTGGAGAGGATGCAAGGGCTGTGGTCTTAAGCGTAACAGAAGGCGAAGACAAACCATTGAAATATCCGTTGATGTTCAGGGTAGCTGACGTGGCGATTTTAAACAAAATCGATTTGCTGCCGTATCTTGACTTTGATGCCAAATTGGTGGTGGATAATATGAAACAGGTGCATCCCCATCTGCCCGTGTTTGAGATTTCAGCCAAGACCGAAGAGGGTTTTGAACCCTGGCTTGAGTGGCTGAAGATTAAGGTATTTGAAAAAACAGGAAGATAGTTTTAAGAGGGGACGGTCATGGAAATAAAAAAAATGGCATTTGCCGGTTCCTGGTATCCTGCAGGTTCTGATGAGTGTGAAGCCTCCATACAAGGCTTTTTAAAAGAAAAACAGGGGCCGCTTGACGGCGGGTTTATGGGTGGTATTGTTCCCCATGCGGGCTGGTATTATTCCGGATCGATTGCCTGCCGGGTCATTGCCTCTCTTAAGTCGGATGAAAAAATTGATACCATTATCCTTTTCGGTGCGCATATGCACAAACAGTCCGAGCCCTTTATCCTGACACACGGCGCCATTGAAACACCCTTTGGAGATATTGAGGTGGATAGACAATTAGCCGATAAGATTTGTAGCGGAATCAGTATCCGCCCAAGATCCCCTTTAAAATTCCCGGATGACAATACCCTTGAGCTTCAATATCCGTTTATCAAGTATTTTTATCCAAATGCAAAAATAGTGGTTTGCGGTGTTGCTCCGTCATTTTTTGCCTCTATCATTGGAAGTATGGCAGTGGAGGAGGCAAAAAACTTATCAAAAAAGATAAGAGTTATCGGTTCTACAGATATGACCCACTATGGTCCTGATTTCGGATTTACTTCGGCAGGAACCGGTGAAAAGGCTGTGGAATGGGTAAAAAACGAAAATGATAGAAATGCTGTTCAGGCAATGATGGAAATGGATGAATCAAAGATTATTGCCGAAGGGTTGGAAAATAAAAATATGTGCTGCCCGGGAGCTGCTTGTGCCACAGCAGCTGCCTGCAAAAAACTTGGCGCAGCCAAGGCAATTGAACTTGACTACGCCACAAGTTTTGAGAAAACAGCTTCCGCAAGTTTTGTCGGATATTCAGGGATACTTTATTCGTTGTCCTGAATAAGCCCGATTGCTCGTTTAATTCTTAGAATAGTTTTTTCTTTGCCAAGGGCCAGAAGCATTTCAAAGATGCCGGGACTCACAGTTGTGCCGGTGATGGCAACCCTTAACGGCTGGGCAATCTTACCGAACTTAAGTTCAGTCTCTTCCATGATTTGTTTAAAAACGTTTTCAAGCTCTTCTTGAGTATACACTTCAAGGGCGTTAATATAGTCTGCAGATTTCAGCAAGATGTCCAGGGTGTCGGATTTCAGGAATTTTTTGGCTGCCTTTTCATCAAATTGCACCTCATCCTGATAATAGAAGGCCGCTCCCTTAGCCATTTCAACAAGGGTTTTGCTTCTGGGCTGAAGGGTTTGGATAACACCCTGTGTAAATGAATCATTCTTAGCATCAATGCCGAAGCTTTTCAGGTGAAACAAGAGATGGTCTGCCAGTTCTTCAGGGCTTTTGCTTTGGATATGTTTTGAATTCAGAGCCAAAAGCTTATCCGTGTCAAACATGGAAGCAGACCTGCCCAGATGGTCCAGGTCAAATTTTTCAATGAGGTCATCTCGTTCAAAAAATTCCTGATCTCCATGGGACCATCCCAGCCGGACCAGGTAATTGATCATGGCATCGGGCAAAAATCCCATTTTTTGATATTCTCCCACCGACATGGCACCATGCCGCTTGCTTAATCGCGACTTGTCAGATCCCAGAACCATGGGGACATGGCCGAAAACCGGCATGTCAGCTTCAAGCGCCTGGTATATCAACATTTGTTTTGGGGTGTTGATCAGATGATCATCCCCCCTGATGATGGTATTGATTCCCATGGTCAAGTCATCAATCACAACCGCCAGATTGTACATGGCAGACCCGTCACTTCTCTGTATAATAAAGTCGTCAATTTCGGAATTTTGAAAAGCCGTATCTCCCTTTACAATATCATTGACAATGGTGACGCCTGTGTCCGGAGTTTTAAGGCGTACAACGGTGTTGTTACCCTTTGCAAGGCTTTTTGTCCTGCACTTGCCGTTGTACATGGGTTTTAATCCTTTATCCTTTGCTTCTTGTCTCATGGCATTGACTTGGTCAGGGGTGCACGAACAATAGTAGGCCGACCCTGATTCTATCAGTTTGTCTATATACTCATTGTAGATATGGTATCTTTCAGTTTGAAAATAAGGGCCCTCATCCCAGTCAATGCCGAGCCATTCAAGGGATTCCAATATGGCATCAAGGGATTCTTTTGTGGATCTTGCAGCATCTGTATCTTCAATTCTTAAAATAAATTTTCCTTTTGTTTTCCTTGCATAAAGCCAGTTGAAAAGTGCAGTTCTTGCCCCGCCAATGTGGAGGTATCCAGTGGGGGAGGGGGGAAACCGCGTAATAATTGTATCCATTTGTTCTCCGTCAAAATAAAAATAAATATTGAGTAAAATCGAGCCCTTAAGTACCATAAAACTTTGAATTGAGCAACAGGGTTTAATTTCTTGACACTTTTGGGGAATTAAGGTAAATATCTATGTTTTATTATATTGGTATATAATAATAGAAATTCAAATAAAATAATATAGTTAGGAGAGATCAATGGCAGTACCAAAGCAAAAGAGTTCTAAAGCAAGAGGAAGAAAAAGACGGACACATTACAAAACAAGCGCACCCACAGTGAGTGTATGCCCTGAATGCCAGGAACCCAAACTTCCTCATACCGCCTGTCCTGAATGCGGAGCTTATAAAGGAAGAAATGTAAACGACCCGACTGATGACGAAGAATAGTTAAAGGAGGCAGTCTAAACCATGACGGTTGAAACAAAAGTAAAAAAAGTGATTGCCCAGAAAATACCCGATATTGATATTGAGGATGTTATTCCAGAGGCATCCTTAATTGAAGACCTGGGTGCGGATTCCCTGACAATCGTTGAGCTGGTCATGTCAATGGAAGAAATTTTTGAGATTGAAATTGATGATGATGACGCTGAAAAATTGCTCACAGTTCAGGATGCCATTGATTTTATCAAATCAAAATCTTAAGAATTGAGGTAAATAAAATGGATAAAGACAGGTCCATTATTATTGGAAGTGACCATGCAGCCTATGAGTTGAAAGAAAAGATTAAAACATATCTTATCGATAAGGGATATCAAGTTGAAGATGCCGGGACAAAAAGCAATGCATCGGTAAATTATGTGGATTATGGGAAAAAGGTTGCAGGGGCTGTATCAGACGGCCGGTTTTCAAAAGGGATTCTTCTTTGCGGCACAGGGCTTGGTATGTCCATGGTAGCCAACCGGTTTGTCAATGTAAGGGCAGCCCTTTGTTCTGATATTTTTTCAGCAAAAATGAGCAGGGTTCATAATGATGCCAATATTCTGGTCCTTGGCGGCCGTATTCTTGGGGATATGCTTGCATTTGCTCTTGTTCAAACCTGGCTGGATACCGAGTTTGAAGGCGGTCGGCATCTTGAACGCATTCAGAGTATAGATAACTAGATATACCAAAAGAGGTAAATAAAATGGCGGCTGTAGACAAGACGGATTTACAGATTGCAAAAATTATTGAACAGGAAGCTGACCGCCAGGAATATGAATTAAATCTGATTGCTTCTGAAAATATAGTCAGCCCGGCAGTTATGGAAGCACAAGGTTCCATCCTGACAAATAAGTATGCGGAAGGATATCCTGCAAAAAGATATTATGGCGGTTGTGAGTATGTGGATCAGGCAGAGGATCTGGCCATTGAGCGTGTTAAAAAATTATTTAACGTCGAATATGCAAATGTTCAGCCCCATTCCGGCTCAGGGGCCAATATGGCTGTTTATTTTGCATTGTTGAATCCCGGAGATCGAATTCTTGCCATGGATCTTTCCCATGGCGGTCATCTGACCCATGGCGCCGCTGTCAGTTTTTCAGGTAAATTATATGATTTTGCTCATTACGGACTGTCACAGCAAACCGAGAGGATTGATCTGAACCAGGTGGAAGAACTTGCTAAAAAACATCAGCCAAAACTGATTGTGGCAGGTGCAAGTGCTTACCCAAGGATTATTGATTTTAAAGGGTTTTCCCAAATTGCCAAATCCGTCGGGGCTCTTTTTATGGTGGATATGGCCCATATTGCAGGACTTGTTGCAGCAGGTGTCCACCCAAGTCCGGTAGGATTTGCAGATGTGATTACCTCGACAACCCACAAAACTCTCAGAGGGCCTCGCGGCGGCTTGATTCTGTCTTCAGAACAATTTGCAAAGACCATCGGAAGCCAGATATTCCCTGGTATCCAGGGTGGTCCTTTAATGCATGTCATTGCAGCAAAAGCAATTGCCTTTAAAGAAGCACTTGGCAAATCTTTTGTCGGATATCAAAAACAAGTGGTTAAAAATGCTTTTGCTCTAGCAGGCGTAATGATGGAAAGAGGCTATAACCTGGTGTCAGGCGGCACTGACAATCACATGGTATTGGTTGATTTTGGCCAAAAGGATATTTCCGGGAAAGATGCTGAAGAAAGACTCGGCAGGGCCGGTATTACGGTTAATAAAAATACGGTCCCTAATGAAAAGCGCGGTCCCTTTGTCACCAGTGGTATAAGAATCGGACTTCCTCTTGTTACCTCCAGGGGTATGGATGAAGAGGCCGGCAAAAAAATAGCCGGATTTATCTGCGATGTTCTGGATAATGAATCCAATATAGATCCGGTGGCTAAAAAAGTAAGAGATCTCTGCATTGACCATCCATTATATACCGGGAAATAGACCAATGACCGAGCAGCATTCTGACAGACCTTCATGGCATGAATATTTTATGGGAAT
Source organism: Desulfobacula sp. (assembly GCA_023139225.1). Lineage (GTDB taxonomy): Bacteria > Desulfobacterota > Desulfobacteria > Desulfobacterales > Desulfobacteraceae > Desulfobacula. The sequence continues at coordinate 9,857 of JAGLNZ010000390.1, forward strand.
TTGTGATCTTGTTGCCGGTCGTTCCACCTGCTTAAGAAGAAAAGTAGGGGCCGTTCTGGTTAAGGAAAAAAGAATCCTTTGTTCAGGATATAATGGTGCGCCGTCAAAAGTTCCCCATTGCAGGGAAACCGGATGCCTAAGAGCCCAGTTAAATGTGCCGTCCGGGGAAAAGCATGAATTGTGTCGCGGGGTTCATGCAGAGCAGAATGCCATTATCCAGGCGGCTTTTCATGGTATCCCGGTGAATGGGTCGCATCTTTATTGTACGAATCAGCCCTGTTCCATTTGTGCGAAAATGATCATTAATGCCGGAATCAAAAGAGTATATTATAAAGACGGATATGATGACCCTTTGACCTTGGATATGTTTGATAAAGCCAAGGTAAAACTTATCCGACTTGAGACTTAAGCCAAGAAAAGAGGCCCACATGAAATGCCCATTTTGCGGAAAAGCCAATACAAGAGTTATTGATTCACGTCCGGGCAAGATTGAGTTTGAAGTTCGTCGACGAAGAGAATGCCAGGAATGTACAAGGCGGTTTACAACCTATGAAAGGTTTGTGCAGGTACCCGTTATGATCATAAAAAAAGACGGTCGCAGGGAAGACTTTAACCGGGAAAAAGTATTGACCGGTATTAAAAAAGCCTGTGAAAAAAGAGCCATCAGCATTAACCTGATTGAAGAAACCGTGGATGCCATTGAGCGGGATTTGCGGGAAACCAATGAACGGGAAATCCCTTCAAAGGTTGTTGGGGAAAAAATTATTGAGGCCTTAAAGCAAATTGATGATGTGGCCTATGTCAGGTTTGCATCTGTTTACAGGGAGTTCAAGGATGTGGCCGATTTTATTGCCGAGCTTAAAGGACTGATTCCCAAAGAATGCCAACCCATTGAATTTGACGCGATTTCGAAATAAGGCCGATGACAGATCATGACTACATGCAGCAGGCGTTATCTCTTGCAAGAAAGGCAAAAGGATTTACATCTCCTAATCCTTGTGTGGGTGCTGTTGTTGTTAAAAATGGGAAGGTTGTTGGAAAAGGTTTTCACAGGGCAGCAGGCCTTGCCCATGCTGAAGTAGAAGCTATAGATGATGCAGGCCCAAGATCAGAGGGGGCAACCATTTATGTCACCCTGGAACCTTGCAACCATTTTGGGAAAACGCCGCCCTGTACCCATAAAATTATCAAAGCCAAAATTAAAAAAGTTGTAGTGGGCTGTAAAGATCCCAATCCCGATGTGTGCGGAGGAGGGATAAAGTATTTACAGGAAAATGGCGTTGAGGTCGTTTCAGGAGTTCTAGAAAAAGAAGCCAAAATTTTGATTGAAGATTTTGTCTGGTACATTCAAAATGATAAAAAACCCTTTGTGATTTTGAAATGTGCGTCTACCCTGGATGGAAGAATTGCAACATCCACAGGGGATTCAAAATGGATCACCAATGAAAAATCAAGGGGGTATGCCCACCAGATCCGGCACGAAGTGGATGCCATTTTAGTAGGATCAGGAACCCTGCATGCCGATAACCCGTCTCTCACTTCAAGAATAAAAGGGGTTCAAACAAAAGATCCCGTAAGAATTATTCTGGATACCCATTTAAGTATAAAAGAAGATGCAAAAGTGCTGACCCAAAATTCTAATCAGGACTCTAATGCTAAAACCATTATTGTTACGGGGCCTGGTGTTTTTAAAGAAAAAAAAGTATTGGTTGAAAGCACTGGGGCACAAATTCTTGAGGTCTCGCTGAAGGCACAAAGACTTGATTTAAACGAACTGATGATTAAGTTAGGACAGATGTCAATTTTAAGCCTTCTGATAGAAGGCGGCAGCGTGGTGGCAGGATCAGCACTTAAGGCCGGAATTGTAAATAAAGTGTTGTTTTTCCTGGCACCCAAATTTTTAGGCAGCAGTGACGGTATTCCTGTGTTTGAAGGCCATGGTCCAAAATTGATAAAGGATGCTTTTGA
>JAGLNZ010000391.1 GCA_023139225.1 Desulfobacula sp.
GTAATGATCCATACCTTGGCGGGCAGCATCTTCTTGATGTGCAGCTCTTGTCACCGGTGGTACTGGGAAAAAAAGTGGTTGCTTTTGCAGCCAATATCGCTCACCAGCTTGATATGGGCGGAGCGGTGCCTGGAGGTGTTGCCGGCGGATTAACCGAGATATATCAGGAAGGCCTTCGAATCCCTTTTGTTAAGCTCTATCAAAAAGGAAAAGAAGATGCTCAAATTTTTGATCTGATTTCAAATAATATCCGCATTCCTGAAAAAACCATGGAGGATATAAGAGCCCAGGCTGCAACAACAATGATCGGAGTTGAGAGGGTTAAAGCTTTGATAAGTAAATACGGCCTGGACGTTTTTCAGGAATGTACATCAATGCTTTCTGATTATTCCGAGAAAAAAGTCCGTTATTTTATTGAGTCGGTTCCGGACGGTGATTATACGGGTATCGATTATTTGGATGATGACGGATGTGTTGACACCCCTGTGAAAGTTCAAGTGAACATTCATATAAAAGGCGATGGAATGAAGGTTGATTTTAAAGGCAGCAGCCCTCAAACTATAGGTAATGTAAATTCCCCCTGGTCCTGTACCAAGGGTGGCGTTTTTTACACCATGGTGGGAATAGTTGATCCGTATATGGCACTTAATTCAGGAACGTTTAAGCCCATTGAAGTATCCAGTGAGCAAGGTCTTGTGACAAATCCTCTCCTCCCTGCCGGAGTTACGGCAAGGAGCCAGACCATGACCAAAATTGTGGAAGCTATGCTGCGGGCCATGAGCAAAGTCGTACCCAAACGAATTGTTGCGGGAAGCCACGGTCAGGCATGTACAAATAATTTTTCCGGAATTTATCCGGAAACAAAAAAGCGGTTTAGTTATATAGAAATTCAGGGTGGCGGCGGTGGGGCAAGACCGGATAAAGATGGACCTGACGGGCAGGATTTACATCTGGGCCGTTTCATGAATACCCCTGTTGAGGCGGTGGAATTAGAATATCCTGTAACCATAGAACGATATGAATTTATAAAAAATTCAGGCGGAGCAGGAAAATATAGAGGCGGTCTTTCAACCCGCCGGGATATCCGGTTTCACACAGATGTAACCTGGGCACGATATTCTGACCGTCAAAAATTTAGACCTCTTGGTATTTTTGGCGGTAAAGACGGCAGCATGAGCAGTCTTATTTTAAACCCCGGAACGCCAATGGAGCAAAAGTGTAAATCAAAGGGCGTGGATCAAATAAAATCAGGTGATCTTTTAAGCATACGATTGCCCGGGAGCGGAGGATACGGGCCGCCTGAGGAAAGAGATGCAAAAGCTGTTCGCATGGATGTGGTTAATGATAAAATAGGTATTCAATCTGCCATGGAAGATTACAAAGTTGTTCTGGATGAAAATTTAAATATCGACAAAAGTGCTACTGAATCTCTCAGATCAAAGAGTAAACAAAAATGATAATTGATTTAATCCATAAAAAATATGAATAAAACAAGGAATCGATATGAAGTTTAATAGTAAGGACTTTCAACAGTTTAAAATGATGACGGCCCCGCCGGGGTGGAGGGCACGAATCGGTATTATCATTCCCTCTTCTGAGCAGGGGATAGCCATTCGTGAATATGAGACGATATTTCCTGAAGGTGTTGTCCCTATTGTAACAAGAATGATGCTTAAAGAGACAACAGTTGAAGCGCTTACAAAAATGGAAAAAGATGCAGAATATGCAGCTGAACTCATTGCAACGTCCAACCCGAGTTGTGTGAGCTATTCCTGTACTTCCGGTGCATTTGTAAAAGGCGTTGATTTTGACCGGAATATTATGGAAAAGATGCAAAAAATTACTGGTGCTCCTTCAACAACAATGGCCAACGCAATTGTGGAGGCTCTTAGAGAAATAGGCGCAAAACGTATTTTATTGGTATGCCCTTACAACAAAGAAATTGTTAAGGCAGAACTATCTTATTTGCAAAAATCAGGATTTGATGTTGTTCACCATAAAGGGCTTGGCCTGTCAAATACGAACAAGATATATGAAATCACCCCATGGGAGACTTATGAACTTGCCGTTGAGGCTTTTAATGAGGTTTCAGGCAATGATATTGACGCTTTATTTGTAAGCTGTGGTGGTTTACGCGCTGTTGAGATTATTGAATATATAGAAAGCGCAACCGGCGTACCATGTATCACCAGTAACCAGGCCAATGCCTGGCATTGTTTGAAACTGGCAAAGATTTATGATCCTATTTCTGGTTTTGGAAAACTGCTTGAAAAAGAAAGAAGGGGTTTATAGTGAAAAGAGTATATGAAGTAGTGGATAACGTCATAGATAAAATTTTGTCAGCCATGGGATTTGTTTCTGTTGCTCTGATGGTATTGCTTTCATTGTTTATTTCAACACAGGTGTTTTGCCGGTATTTCCTGGGCATGCATATCCCCGGACTCTTTGACCTGTCTATATATTCTCTTATTATTTTCACCTTTCTTTCAGCTGCCTATACATTGAGAGAAGGTCAACACATTTGTGTGGATCTTTTGTCGAATCATCTATCCGACGCTGCCAAGGTCGGTTTTAAAATAAGTTCATATACTGCAGCTCTTTTCTTTGTTGTCATTCTGGGTTGGGTTAGCTGGCAATGGGCATATAGCTCTTTTTTGTCGGGAGCAATGACAATTTCCGAGACCCCGATACCCAAGGGCATTCTTATATCAACTATCAGCATCGGATCTTTTTTGCTTTTTTTGCAAATCATTCGATTGATTGTATCATTATCAATTCAATCCTCTCATTTGTTTAATTTTAATACGTTTTCTAAAGATAAATGGAATAACCCTTTTGTTTTTATTGTAATTTTTATTATTGGATTCATCTTAGGACTCATCATAATAGTATATGTAAATGAAGTGGCCGGGATCTGCTTCATAGCGCTCATGGTATTGTTATGCGGGATGCCGGTTTTTCTTGCTTTAGGCTTTGTCGGCAGTATTGGCATGTATGTATTGATTGGTGAATCAACATTAAAGCAATTGCCGTTCCTTGCTTATAAATCAGTGGAAAGCTTTCCGTTGACCTGCTTGCCGCTTTTTATAATAGCCGGAATAATCCTGGAAAAGGGGAAAATCATTGATGATGTTTTTTTGCTCTTTAGATATTTTGCAGGCAATTTTATTTCAGCTCCACTTATATCAACCATTCTGGTAGGTGGCTTTTTTTGTGCTATCAGCGGATCAAGTGTGGCTACAACTTCGCTTATCGCAGCCGTTTCCTTGCCGATACTCATCAGCAACGGATATAAAAAATCAATTTCAAGTGGTGTGGTTGCCGGTTCTACGATTGGCACAGTCATTCCGCCTTCCATCGGGTATGTCTTATATGGTGTCATTACTGAAGAATCCATAGGTCAATTATTTATGGCCGGTATTATACCGGCAGCCATGATATTTGGATTTTATTGTTTATATATTATCATTCGAGCCAGACTTAATGTGAACTCTCTGTTTGAAAAAGGTCAGGCACAACAACAAACAGATCGCCCCAAAGTGGACAAGAAGGATAAATTAGCAGTATTAACAAGGGCTTTATGCGGCTTATTTGCACCGGTATTTGTACTCGGCGGAATTTATATGGGTATATTCACACCTACCGAGGCTGCTGCCACTATGGTTATTTATGCTATTGTCATTACAATTTTGATCATGAAATCTGTAACATGGGGGCAATTATTTGAGATTATTTTGACCGGTACAAAGGTAAGCTCAATGATTCTCATCATCATTGTAGGTGCCCGAATTTTTGGTGCTCTCACCTCTCAACTCGGTATTGCTGCCGATTTGGTCACTTTTATTAAGGAAAGTCAAATTTCGCCGGTTAAAACACTGCTCGTTATTTCGTTTATGTTGGTTGTTCTAGGTATGTTTTTGGATGCCGCCTCAATTATGGTAATAACGCTCCCTGTGTTTTATCCGGTTATCATGGCTGCCGGATTCAATTCGGTCTGGTTTGGTGTCTTTTTTATAATCGTACTGGAAATAGGACTTCTTACACCACCGGTCGGCTTAAATCTTTTTATTATTAAAGGTCTGTCAAATTTTAACATGGGGACTATCGTAAAAGGGACATCTCCGTTTATTTTAATCATGGTGTTCTCTTTGTTTATACTGATACTTTTTCCACAATTGGCAATCTGGCTTCCCTCTCTGATGATACAATAAGAGAAAAGATAATATTTATCCGGGGTAAAGCCCAAGCAGGGAAGATAGGATAAAGAAGATGGGATAAAGAACGCATACTATTTAAAAAAGGAGTTAAAAATGACAATCAAAAAATTTTTTCTTTGTGTGTTTGTAACAGCGCTTACAGGGGTATTGATGTGCATAAATGTACATGCAAAAAAACCAGCTAAATTACGGTATTTCACAGGCATGACAGCGTCTCACTATTTCAGTGCTGATCTGTTACCTTTTTTTGCATCAGAAGTTGAGAAAAGAACCAAAGGAAATGTTAAAGTAGAGCTCTATCCCGGCGGTCAACTTTTTGGATACAGAAACGGAATTGATGCGACGACCATGGGAGCAGTTGAAATGGGTCTTACAGCCCTCGGTCACTGGGGCGGGCACAATCCTGTTTTCAGCTTTTCAGATTATTTTCTTCTCATTGATGATATGGATCACTGGTTCCGTGCAAGAGATGAGGTCCATTCAATTTTAGAACCTTTGTTCCGCAAAAAAGATGTCAAGCTTCTTTATTATAGTGCCTATGGCGGAAATGGTATCTGTGGAAAAGTACAAATCCAATCCCTTGATGATATTAAGGGCTTAAAGGTCAGGGCTCCGGTTCCCGGCGCCCTGGCAAGTTTGGCAGCCTGGGGTGCAACGCCGATTAAAATTGCATCGGCAGAAGTGTATGATGCCATGGGAAAAGGGGCAATTGATGCCTTTTCTTCCTCCTGGGGTTCCATGTATTCAAGAAAATACTATGAAGTTGCAAAGCATGCTGTGGGTCCAATCTGGTGGACTGTCTGGGTCAATTTTATTAACCTTGATACCTGGAACAGTCTGTCCCCGGAAAATCAAAAGATTCTGATGGAAGTATCAAGGCAGACGGAAAAACGGTCTTTAGGGGTAATGAAAGCTTTTGATAAAAAAAGCCTGGAAAAGCTGGGGCAGGTAGGGACAGTTAAAATACTGACATCTGAAGAAAAACAAACTTGGGGCAACTCTCTTCGACCCGCTTATGCCGCATGGATTAAAAAGTGTGCTGATAAAGGATACGAAAAACAGGCAAAAGAAATCCTGAAAGTGTTGGACAGAACTCGATAGATTTAAGGGCTTGGCAGGTTTTTTATCCGGTTATTGGAAACTTCACCTTGCCAGGCCCTCATTTTCACAATCCATTTAAGGAGAGCAAATGATTAAATCCATGAATATTGCCTGGTGGGTTCAGCGTTGGGCAGAACTTCACCCGGATAAACCAGCCATTATATTTGAAGAACAGACAATCAGCTACGAGGACCTTTGCAAAAGAGCAGACAGGACAAGTTGCTGGCTCCAGTCAATTGGTATTGAAAAAGGGGATAGAGTGGCAGTCATGCTTAACAACTGCCCCGAGTTTCTGGATTTATTTCTTGCCTGTTCCAGGCTTGGTGCTATTTTTGTTCCTATAAATTTTCGGATAACAGCTTTGGAACTTGACTATTATATTAAAAATTGCCGCCCCAGGTTATTTATCCATGGAGAAGATTTTACCAGTGTTGTGAATTCCCTCAATCTTGGCAGTTATCTGCCTCCCATTTTAGTATCTGTTGTGGGCGATAATAATTTTGATGACAATATTTTTAATTTTAATATGGAGACGATTAAATTTGACGGGCAACGGGCCTTTTTTACAAGATCTCTTGGTCCGGCAGATCCTGAAGAACCACAAGTGATCATGTATACTTCAGGAACTACAGGGCAGCCAAAGGGAGCAGTCCTGTCCCATAGAAAAACTTTTTTTAACTGTTTAAATGCAGATATATTTTTTGAACTTCATTTCAGTGATATCATGCTGATTTTTTTACCCCTTTTCCATTCAGGCGGACTTTTCATCCAGGCGGCTCCCATTTTTTATAAAGGGGCAACCATCGTTCTTCACCAAAAATTTGATCCTTTAAGAATTTATAAAGATATTGAAAAATATTGTGTAACAAAATTTTTGGGAGTTCCAACAGTATACAGAGAATTATTAAAGGTTTCCTCTGAAAACAGGACCGATATCTCTTCATTAAAGGTCTGTGCCGGAGGGGGTGAAAAATTGACGGAGGGTTTGATTGGAAAATGTGCTGATGCGGGTCTGGCATTCCGCCAGATCATGGGGCAGACAGAAACATCAATTCTTTTATGGGCTTCGGAAAAAGACCCTTTGGAGAAACCCGGAACTGTAGGAAGGCCTGTATTTCATGCTGAAGTCTCTATTCTGGATGATCGGGGGAAAATAGCCAGGCCCGGCGAAATAGGAGAGATTGTTGTCCGGGGCTCCACCATGATGAAAGAGTATTGGCAGGACCCTGTTAAAACGGATGAGACCATCAAAAACGGGTATCTGCACACCGGTGATCTTGCCCGCATGGATGAGGATGGTTTTTTCTATCTGGTGGGCAGAGCCGGGGATATGTATATATCAGGGGGTGAAAATGTCTATCCCGCTGAAGTAGAAAAAATACTTAAAACACATCCTGATATTGAAGATGTTGCAGTTGTTGGGGTTCCTGACGAGAAATGGGGTGAAGCAGGACATGCCTTTGTGGTAAAAAAACCAGGATCATCTTTGAGTGATAATGATGTCATTGCCGTTTGCCATGGGAAGCTTTCAAAATATAAATGGCCCCAAAAGGTGACCTTTAGAACGCAATTTCCCCGTACATCCCTTGGCAAAGTGAAAAAAGCTGATCTGATAAAGCCATAATTTTGTGGTCACTTGGCAGGCTTGAGCAGGAATATGCTAATGATGATTTTTGGTATTATCCCATTACACCCGGCAGCCATAATGCCAGGGAAGGCCATATTATAGAGACCTCTTTGCAATTGGTGTCCAGACGTACTTATCCACTATATGCAGCTACAGGCCCGAATGTCAGGGGAACAGACTTTTATGAGCCCAGCGGATTTGTGGAATTAAGAGGTTATCCCAAAAAAGTGGTCTCCAATGCCAGATCAAAAAATCATGAGCTTGATGAAAAATTCTGGAAAGTGCCGCAAGAATTAACCGGTGTCATTTATTAGAATTAACAAAACCCTCAGGGCCAAATATTTATCACACTCAATATGCTGTCTGGCCTTCAGGCGCCTCATGTGGTTCGATAAATCCATCCCTATTTTTATCCATGTTTTTGAAATGTTTTCCTATGAATTCTTTATTATCTACTTTTCCATTCCCGTCTTTATCATATTTTACGATGAACGCAATTTGATTGATATTAACTTCATATTCAACGTCCGGCGTTTTCCCATCCTCTTTATCAGGTTTTGCAGTCTCTTGAGCAAAACTGCCTGGGCTGAAAATGAGTAACAAAGCAGAGATCACGGCAGTTAAAAATATTTTATTTAACAGATTTTTTTTCATTTCATTTTTTTCCTTTCTAAATAATTGGAATGTATAACAGATGATGCAATTTGTTACCCAAAATGATCCGGGTTTAATTTCTGGGAGCTTCGTGCGGTTCAATAAATCCATCCCCATTTTTATCAAACTGAGAAAAATCCAGACCTTTATATTCTTTTTTTGAAATTTTCAAGTCGTTGTTTTTATCATATTTCGCAATGAATACAATCTGTTTTGAAGTGATCTTAAATTTTTTTTCTTTAGGCGGAGCCGGTTCCGACTCACCCTTTTTTAACGGTACTTCAGTTATGGTGATGGCCCAATCAGAGTTTT
>JAGLNZ010000392.1 GCA_023139225.1 Desulfobacula sp.
TCATTTGTTCCAATGCTGAAAAAATCAACATGCTCTGCAAGGTGTTCAGCCATAATTACAGCAGATGGCACTTCAATCATAATTCCAAGAGGGATATCCTTATTAAAAATTTTATCTTCATGTTCAAGTTCAAGGATTGCTTTATTAATCACCTGTTTGACCTGAATAATTTCTTCAACACAAGAAATCATGGGAATCAACAACTTGATATTGCCAAAGGCCGCCGCCCTGAAAATGGCTTTTAGCTGTGTGATAAAAATATCCTGATTTTCAAGACAGAACCTTACTGCCCGCAGCCCTAAAGAAGGGTTGGCCTCTTCAATAGCCGTCAGATATGGATTAACTTTATCCCCATTAATATCAAGTGTCCTGATAGTGACACTCTGTGGACTCATTAATTCCACAAGCTCTTTATATTTACATAAAAGTTCATCTTCCGTCGGAAACCGTTTTAAATTAAGGTATAAAAACTCCGTTCTGAAAAGACCGATATCGGTTGCCCCATAATCTTTTGCTGCAACGACTTCTTCCACAAGCTCAATGTTGGCCATAAGGTTTAAAGAAACGCCGTTCTTTGTTACAGCGGGAAGATGGCTCTGCCTTTCTATATCGGCTCTGTATAGTTCGAATTTTGCCATACGCTCTTCATATTTAAAGAGCGTATCTTCGTCAGGATTGATAATCAGTGTGCCCAGAGAGCCGTCAACAATTAAAATGTCATCGTTATTAACACTAACGGTTGCACTGCCAAGCCCAAAAACCGAAGGAATTTTTAATGACTTTGCAACAATACTGGTGTGGGAGTCTTTCCCCCCTCGATCAGTGACAAATCCTTTTATCCGCTCAAGCTGTATCTGACTGGCGTCCGCAGGCGATAAATCATGAGCAACAATGATTACACGTTTATTAATATCTGAAATTTTAATATCCTGGGCACCAACGAGATATGACATGATCTTGTCTGAGACCTGGACAATATCATTTACTCTATCCTGCAAATATGGGTCATCAATTTGCTGAAACATGTCTTTGACTTTTCTGGATACTTTTCTCAGCGCCCATTCAGCATTGATTTGCTCCTGGGAAATAGTATCGATGGTCTTGCCATACAGCATTTTATCCTTAAAGAGCACCATATGTGTCTCAAGGATATTTAAATTCTCACCCAGATCTTCATCAAGGGAGTCAATGACCTTGGCATGATCATTTTTTGCTTTTAAAACAGCGTGTTTAAATCTGTCTATTTCTTTTGGTACCAGGGCATCACTGACCGGATACCGTTTAATAATGTTGACCCCTTCCTTGTCAACAATATATGCTTTACCAATGCAGATACCGGGTGAACCGCTGATTCCTTTAATAGTTATCTGTCCTGACTTTGAAATATTCATTTTTATAATTCTCCAAAACCGGCTTCAAAAAAATCAACGATCTGATCAAGAATCATCATATCTTCCTGATTTTCAATTTCTACCACAATCTTAGTTCCTTTCACAGCACACAGTGTAAGTATGTCAATAATACTTGTTGCATCGACTTTAGTTGAGTTTACACTAAGCCATATGTCAGATAAAGCTGCCTCAGCTATTTGTGCTATTTTGGACGCTGGCCTTGCGTGCATTCCAAGTTCATTTTTAACCGATGTTTTGCGGGTAATTATTTTGCTGTTCTTCAATCTTATTCTTTCTATAAAAAATTTTTCTTTTCTTTATATCTTTCCCCAAAAAATGTCAATGTAAGACAAGGCTTCTGAGTTGACTGTTATATTTTTGTATGATAGGCCTTTGCTTTACCGGCTAAAACAGCAGATATTTGTTAATTTTACCAAATTTCTATCCGTACACGATTATAATAATAAGAAAACTATCGGAATAATCAACATGAAAAAACATCATGACAACGGAAAATATCCCATTAATGATTTTAAAACAGGTGAATCATGGCGGTTGTTTAAAATCATGGGAGAATTTGTAGAAGGAATCGACGCGTTACATAATCTTGGCCCTGCAGTATCTATTTTCGGATCTGCAAGAACCAATTGCGACCACCCCTATTATAAAAAATGTGAGAACCTTGCAGCCTTGTTTGCCAAAAACGGATATTCGATTATTACCGGCGGAGGCGGCGGAATTATGGAGGCTGCCAATAAAGGGGCGGCAAAAGGAGGGGGTGATTCTGTAGGGTTAAACATTACACTGCCGTTTGAACAAAAGCCTAATCCCTATGCAACCACTCAAATAGAATTTAAATATTTTTTCGTTCGAAAGGTTATGTTTTTAAAATATGCCCAGGCCTTTATTATTATGCCGGGAGGTTTTGGAACCCTTGATGAGTTGTTTGAAACCATAACATTGATTCAGACGCAACGTATCAGAAAGGTTCCGGTTATTCTTGTTGGTAAAGCCTACTGGGAAGGCATGGTCCATTGGGTGACAGACAAATTTTTAGAAGAAAAAATGATATCAAAAAAAGATCTTGGTCTTTTTCATCTTTTGGATGATCCTGAAAAAATTATCCGGGTGGTAGTGGATTTTCATAAGAATCGGTAAAAAAATTATCTTGCAACACCTTTTGAAAAATAAAAGGCTGTATTTAAGGGTAATTTTTTTATACCAATTTTGTTCATTATATCTTTTTTTGTTTCTTCCATTGTGGAAAAACCCTGGTCAGAATAAAAGGATTTACAAAACATTTCTCCCCATGAATTAAGATAAATTGCTGTATATTCCGTCACTTTTCGTTGCTGCTTGGGTGCATAAAAATTGATGGATATAAACAGACAGACCACCCTGTTTTTAAGCAGCAACTGGTCAAAACTGATAACTTTATTTAACACGGGGCTGAAAAAATCATATATATTTTTAAAAAGTTTGCGAATATCATCAAAAGTCACATAGGTCGAATTAGGAACTAAATTAATGGTAATATTTTCATTATAAAGACTATTGTTAATCAACCATGCTCCAATCTCTTCAATGGTGTTTGCTTTACTTAAAGATTCTTCCTGATTAGAAAGTAATCTGGCATTTTTATTAAAAAGCTCCCAGGTTCCAATTTGATTATTTTTCTTAACGTATTTAAGATGCAGGCCCTGGAAATGTCTGTCACTCCTTGATATGAGAAGAACTTTTTCAACTTTGCCCTTTTGTTTTGAAAATTCAATAAAAACTTTCCGGCCAAGTACTGTCCGATCTTCAGGGCTGATCATAGACCGGCCATGGAACTGTCTTTCAAATGTTTTGTTTACAATTTTATATTTTTTGACCATATATTTTTCAATGGTATTTGAAAGTTTAGCTATATCACTGTATACCCAGGTTTTAAAACTGCCGATTTTAAATATTTTTTCTTTATTCCATCCCCATTTGGCCATACATTTTTCAAGGAGTATTTTTCTAAGGCCAAATACGGTATTCTCAATTTCAGAATCTTTTGAGATGCCAAGCTTTAGAAAAAAACAACTCAACAAAATTTCGACTGATTTTTCATCTTTAGCAGTTTCATAATACTTGAGAAGATATTTTAATAAAATATAGTATGAATCATTCTGAGCAAGTTTTAAATGTTCTCCTGAATTCATCCACTCATCTTTATATTTATTGCACAAAAGGGACTCTTTCCCATACTCATAAATATACTTTTCAAGAAGCGCCATTTTGATCACGGATTTAAAGGGACTTTTGAGCCATTTAAACATCTGCCACATGGAAGCACCAAAATATTCACTTGTTGATATGGCGTGGATATCACCCAGGTCAATATATCTTTTTTGTTTTGTCAAATTTGCAACATCATTTAAAATACTATTATAATAATTTATACTGATTGCGGTTGGCAAAACCGACCACAGTGGTATCTTGCCGGCGACATAAATCATTGTTCGGTAAAATTCTTCTTTTAACAATCTTGTTTGTGCAGAACCTGAGCTTTCAATGGTTGAATCACCGAAATCACTGTTTTTGGCCTTAAGGATGTCCACTAAAAAAAAAGTTACCTTGGTATCAAACTGCTTACCAGCCATATTTTCCAGTATTTCCAGTTTCTTTTTAAACAATTTAATGTCTTTAAAACTGAAATTTTCTTCGTTTATACAGACCCAGTAATCGATGTCCGAGTCTGCTGTCTGGGCAAGGGACCCGGTACTTCCAATGGTGAAAAGCCCTTCAATTGCATAATTTGGCAAGCGTCTGGCAACAAAGGCATCATCGCTTATATATTTTTTTAAGACTTCTTGTGTCTCAAGGCTTGGAATATAATCGCAAAGGCCATGGGGCGTTCGATCATGAATATTTTCAGCTCCTGGAAAAACGATATTTTCATGGAGCAGAAAGGGTATAATTTGAAACAAATCTGCCTGTTTGGGCTTAAAAATATCAAAGGCGGTTAACAGGCTGAGTTGATTTTGTTTTAAAAATTTTATCTCACCATAATGGATGAACTCACTGAAAATCAGCATATCTATTTCTGAAACAATTCTTTCATCCATATGTGGCATGTCTTTAAAAGAAAGCTGAAATTTTCTGGCGTTATAATCTAAATTATCTGTTCGGATGAGTGATTTACTATTTAAAGGAAACCTGCAAAACCTTGCATGCACACCGGAAAAATCAGTCTGATCAATGTGTGAATTTAAAAAAGAGACAGCTGAAATTTTCGAGTAAGCAAAACAGGCACAAAAAAGGTCGGTCTGATTAAAAGAAGTTCTTGAAATTGTAGAACTCAAAAACGATGCATCCTCCAGGTCTGCATTATTGAAATTGCAATTGTAGATGGAAACATTTTGAAAACTGCAATTTTTAAATACAGCCCCTTTTGCATTAACATTAATAAAAAAGGCATTATCAAAATTAACACCATCAAATTGCGTCTTTTGCATATCAATATTGTAAAAAATGCTGCTCTTGAAAAAAGCGTTCAAAAATGATGCCCTTGAAAAATCACAATTCTGAATAATGCATTTATTGAAAAAAAGAGCCGGGGCAATAAAAGTAGAAGAAGAAAGGTCTGCATTATTAATTATTTCACCTTCAAAATCAATGGAAGCTGCTTCCTTCCTGGCTTTCAACACTTCTATCTTTTTTTCACTTGGGCTTAAAAAAAGTTTTTTTATCAATCCTTTTGATTTTTTCGATTCCTGTTTGACCAATTGAATAGTGGGATTAAATTCAGCTTCAATACTTAATTTTTCCTGTGTCAAAAGCTGTTTTGTTTTTTCGATAAACTGGATCACGTCAATTCTAACGGAATCTTTAGAATCGTTGTCATATTTTTTTAAAATTTTGACAACCCGTTCAGGTCTTTTTTTAATCATTCCCAATACACAGGCAAGGTTCACTTCAAAATTTGAGTTTAAATATTTTTCTTTATTCAGAGCAATGTCCTGAATAAAGAAAAAAGAAATTTTCGATAACGCGGATATTTCGATATTTATTACCGGTATAAGGGTAGGATAATTATCACGTACTATTTCCAGCAATGTATACAGCGGCACTTTTCCGGAAACGACAAGTGCTTTAAAGGCATGGAAGGCTTCTTGTTTATCACATTTATAAAATATTTCCAAAATCGGATAAAAAATTTCAGGGTAGACCCCCATTGAAGAGTTTTCAATAATGTTGTAAATGACAATCCTAACTTTCTTAACCTCTTCTGTTACCAGAATCTCTAAAAGTAACTTAGAAGGGATTTTGGTGAGTATCATTGCAAGCGCTTTAAGTCCTGTGATTTTTATTTCAGGAGATTGAGATTGTATTTCATTGGAGATAATAAGATCAGGATCTCTTAAATCAGGATTGATATTATTTAGAAATGGATCTGCATCCCTTTGCCTGTCAAAAAGACCGGCATAGAATTCGACTACTGCTTTTCGTTGTTTAATTGATCTTAAAATTCGGTTAAATGAAAATCCGAATTTCAACCTGACGCTTGGACCGGTTTGAAGATATTGATCAACAAAAGCAAGGCGGGCAGGTTCTGGAACTGTGGTAATAATTTTGCCCATGGCACCGACCGGCACAAGCCCTTTGTAAACCCCCTTAAATGCCAGATAAGACCCCTTTCCGTCAAACTCAAGCAACAGCGTCTTAAAAAAAAAATTTAAATCATTAAACGCCATTTCCGGCTTGATTTGAGCATATACCCTGGCACACACAGACGCGGATACTTTCATGCCTTTTAACCATTGCTCTTTATCGGATGGATCTGCTAAAAGGTTGCGAATTTTTGTTTGAATGGCCTCAAGACCTATTCTGGCATTATTTCTTACAGAAAAATGATAAGATATTATACCAGCCAAAACCGGTAGGATTGCATGGCTTGGGTCTAAATTCTCTGAGTTTTTAACAACGACAGCCTTTTCTTCTTCAGATAATTTTTCCCATTGGGCTTCAAATGTATTGAAATCAAAATCTGTGATTAAAGATGTCATGGTAAATATAATTTTCCCGTTTTTACATTTATAAATAAAAATGATATATGGGTATGTTTAAAATCAATATAGTAATTTAACTTTTATACCACAATAGAATAATTTATGAAATTATTTGAGCCTGACAACAAAAATAAAGACTTGGCAAATGCATACACTGCCAAATCAATCGAAGTATTAAAAGGTCTGGATCCTGTTAAAAGACGACCCGGAATGTACACGGACACTTCAAGCCCGGATCACCTGGTATTTGAAGTTATCGACAACAGTGTTGATGAAGCCATTGCAGGATATGCCACCCGAATTGATGTGGTATTAAAAACGGATCAATCCATTATTGTTTCGGACAATGGTCGCGGGATGCCGGTGGATATTCATCCTGAAGAAAAAATATCCGGTGTGGAATTGATTATGTCAAAGCTTCATGCCGGCGCCAAATTTTCCAATAAAGACTATAGTTATTCAGGAGGCCTGCACGGTGTCGGGGTTTCTGTTGTCAATGCATTGTCTTCCAGTTTAACAATTCATATCAGAAGGGACGGACAAGAATACCGTATTGGTTTTAAAAACGGGTATAAGACACAAGAGCTGACAATTATCAAAGAAATCAGACCCAAAAAAACCGGTACATCTCTTCAATTTTACCCTGATGTTTCCTATTTTGATAAACCAACATTCTCAAAGGCAGCTTTAAAAACAGCTTTAAAATCAAAATCAATTCTTTGCAAGGGACTTGTCACCAGCTTTTATGATGAAGAATCTAAAGAAAAAAAAATCTGGAAATATGATCATGGCATAGATGATTATTTAAATGAAAATTTAAAAGAAAAAAAATGCATATTTTCTTCTCCTTTTGCAGGAAAGATTGCCGGAGAAGACCTTCATATCATATGGGCTATTAACTGGACCGTGGAATCAGGCCCGAACCCTGAAGAAAGCTATGTAAATCTTATTCCCACAAAGTTAGGCGGAACCCATGTCAATGGATTTAGATCAGGGCTTTTGGAATCCATCAGAGAATTTTGCAAATTCAGAAATCTTTTACCCAAAGGATTATACCTTGCTCCCGAAGATATCTGGGATAGAGTCGGTTATATTCTTTCTGTCAAGCTCTCCGACGCACAGTTTTCCGGGCAGACAAAAGAAAGGCTTTCTTCACGTCATTGTGCCAATCTTGTGAATATCCAGGTCAGGGATGCATTCAGTTTATGGCTGAATCAGAATATCGAACAAGGAGAAAAGCTTGCAGGCATTGCCATTGAAAATGCAAAAAATCGTGTGAAAAAAGCTAAAAAAGTCACAAAAAAAAGGGCATCAAACGGCATCAGGCTTCCTGCCAAATTATCCGATTGCTCAAGCGTTGATCAGGAAAGACGCGAACTGTTTTTTGTTGAAGGGGATTCTGCCGGAGGTTCTGCCAAACAGGCAAGAGATCGACGGTTTCAAGCTATCATGCCTTTAAGGGGAAAAATTTTAAATACCTGGGATATTGAATCTTCCGCCATTATTGAATCTAAAGAAATCAGGGATGTTTCTCAGGTTCTAGGTGTTTTACCCGGATCAGATGATATTTCAAAGCTTCGGTATAATAAAATATGTGTTCTGGCAGATGCTGACTCAGACGGACTGCATATTGCTACATTGCTGTGTGCCTTGTTTTTAAAGCACTTCCCCCAAATTGTAAAAGGCGGACATATATTTATTGCCATGCCGCCGTTATACAGAATAGACGTTGGTAAAGAAGTTTTTTACGCATTGGACGACCCGGAAAAAGACAATATTATAAAAAGAATAAACCGTCGCAAAAAACACGGTAAAATAAATATTCAAAGATTTAAAGGGCTCGGTGAGATGAATCCTGCACAGCTCAAGGAAACAACCATATCACCGGATTCAAGACGACTTGTCCAATTGTCTGTAGACAATAATTGTGAAGAATCAATGAAAAAAGTTTATGAAATCATGGATATGCTCTTAGGG
Source organism: Desulfobacula sp. (assembly GCA_023139225.1). GTDB lineage: Bacteria > Desulfobacterota > Desulfobacteria > Desulfobacterales > Desulfobacteraceae > Desulfobacula. Next base: position 8,408 of record JAGLNZ010000392.1, read on the forward strand.
AAGAAAAGAGCAAAAGACAGAAAAAGCTGGATTGAAGCCAACGGCCAAATAAAAGAGATTGAATAATGAAAGAAACACTTCCATCCGAGATTCAAGATTATGAAAAAATAC